>JAGQRJ010000866.1 GCA_020425635.1 Planctomycetota bacterium
ACCCCCGCCCCGAGCGCAGCGCGTCCGCGCGTCTGCCTCAGCCCGGCGTCGGCGCGGCCGCGGCGCCTCCGGCCGCCGCAGGCCTGCCCCCGGTGAGCGTCTCGCCCGAGCGCCTGGCCAGCTACGTGGACCTCGCGGGAAACCCCAACGCAGAGGGCCTGGACGGATTCGCCCTCGGCGAGATCCTCGGCCAGGGCCCCACGGGCCTGACCTACGACGGCGTGCGCAAGCGCGACCGCTTGCGGGTCGCGATCAAGGTCTTGAATCCGCGCTTCGCCACCCAGCCGGCGCTGGTCCAGGAGGTGCTCGAGGACGTGGCGGCCTTCGAGGGCAGCGGGGTGCCTGGAGCGCCCCTGGCGACCGGCAAGACCCACGGTCACCAGGTGATCGTCTACCCCTACATTCCGGGCAAGTCGCTGACCGAGCTGCTCCGCGGAGGGCCGGCCGAGGGGCGCAGCGCGCTGGAGATCCTGCGCGCGGTGGCCAGCGTGCTGGTCTCGGCGCACGAGCAAGGGCTCGGGCACGGTGACGTGCGCCCCGAAAAGATCCTCTGCGGTGAGCGCGGCGCCGCCCTCGCAGACTTTGGGCTCGCGCGAGCGTCCTGCCTCGCCTCGGCCTTCGGGCAGCGCGGCATGACCTTCGGGCACCCGGCCTACCTCGCCCCGGAGGTGCTGCAGGAAGATCAGCTCGAGCCGACCCCGGTCGCCGACGTCTACGCCCTGGGGATCTCGCTCTACCACACCCTCTGCGCTCGTCCGCCCTTCCAGGGCAGCGTCGAGGAGATCCTCAACCACCACCTCGAGGCTTCGCTGCCGCCGCCGCCGGAGGGCGTGCAGATCTCGAAGGGCATGGCGCAGCTCCTGCTGAACATGACCGCCAAGTCGCCCACGGCGCGCCTGCGCAACGCGCGCACGGTCGTCGACGCGGTGGACGCCTTGCTGGGCGGCCAGCGCGGGATCGTGACCCGCGAGGCCTGGAGCGTGGCCTCCCAGGCCGAGGCCGATCAAACCCTCTGGGCGAGCACCGAGAACGCCGCGCCCCTCGCCGATCGGCTGCCCGACCTGAGCGACGCGCTCATGAACTCGAGCGCGCGCCTCCCGCGCGAGGTCCTCAGCGACCTCATGCAGGAGGAGAAGCCCGGCAAGGCCGACTCCAAGGGCAAGTTCAACCTCGGGGAGCTGATCGGACGCGGCCCCGTCGGGCGCACCTGCGAGGGCACCCTCGGCGACCGCCCGGTGGCGGTCAAGGTGATCTCCGCCAAGTTCGACCAACACCCCCAGGTCGTGCAGGCCCTCCTCGATCGCGCCCTGCAGGCCCAGGCCCTGGACCACCCCAACCTGGTGCGCTTCGTCCAGGTGATCCGGGCCAAGAACCGGACCCTGATCCTGCAAGAGCGCGTGCAGGGCGTGCCCCTCTCGACCTTGATCGCCGATCAGGGGAAGCTCGAGGTCGGCCAGGCGCTGGGCTTCGTGCGCGAGGTGGCCGAAGCCCTCGGGCACGCCCACGAGAAGGGGATCGCCCACGGCGACGTGCGCCCCGGCAAGATCTACGTCGAGGCTGGGCGCGCGCGGCTCTCCGACTTCGGCTTCGCCCAGGCCAACTGCCTCGGCGCGGGCTTCGGCCGCCACGGCATGCCCTTCGGGCACCCGAACTACACGGCCCCCGAGGCGTTTCAGACCCCGCTCCCCGAGCCCGATCCGCTCTGTGACATCTACGGGCTGGGGATCACCCTCTACGAGGCGATCTGCGGCAAGGTGCCCTTCGAGGGCGAGCCCAACGAGGTCATGCGCAAGCACCTCACCCGCCCGATCCCGCCGCCGCCGGCCGAGGCGCAGGTCCCCGACGCGGTCGGCGACCTGATCCTCAAGCTCACGGCCAAGGACCGCGCGCGGCGCCCGCAGACCGCGGCGGAGGTGATCGAGGCGATCGACCGGGCGGGCAAGCAGGCGGCGGCTGGCGCCGGCGAAGGCGCGCAGGTCGAGGAGTTCGACCCGACCCAGGACCTGCTCTCCCAGGCCGACTGGGGTCAGCTGGTCGCCGCGGTCCCCAAGGTCACCGGGCGCTGGTCGAAGGACCGAATCGAGCAGGCCCGGGCCGTCGGGCCCAAGGACTGGGACGAGCGCAGCCTCGCCGAGGGCAGCGCCGAGCAGTCGGAGCTGCGCAAGGCCCTCGAGGCGGCCGTCGCGGACAACGCCGACAAGAAGCGCGGGGCGAAGCGCAGCGCGCCGGTCCCCGTGATCGGCGACCCGACGCCCTCGGGGAACAAGCTGACCTTCCTGCTCTCGCTCGCCGGGATCGGCGTGATCGTGCTCGGCATGGCCGGGATCGCGATCTACCAGGCCGTCAACGCGGAGCCGGAGCTGGCCAAGAACGACTCGGACGACGTCGCCCCGGCGCCCTTCGTCCCGCCGGCCGACGTCCTGAAACAACGCGAGCTCGAGGCGGCCCTCAAGGAGCGCGTCGAGGCGGCGGTCGCCGACTACGAGAAGAAGCTCGCGGCCTCGCTCAAGAAGCGCGACTACAAGCGCGCGCTGGAGCTGGCCGACACGCTGAGCGAAGAGGTCCGCGAGAGCGGCTACGCCCAGACCCGGCTGCGGGAGGCGGACCTCGAGATCTCGGTCTCGATCGCCGAGGCGACCGCCGAGATCGAGAAGCGCTTCAGCCGCCTGATCCAGAGCGGCGCGCTGGACCTGGCCGAGCGCGAGCTCGACGTTCAGGACCGCGCGGTGTGGGGCCGCGACGACCCCGCCTACAAGAAAATGCGCCGGGCCCTGCAGCGCGAGCTCGCGACCCGGCTGCGGAAGCTCGAGGAGCTCCCCTGCCCCCGGCCGAAGGACTTCGACGTCCCCGAGCTTCGCCGCGACCTCTACCGCTTCGTCAAGGGTGTGCCCGTCGAGACCGTGCTCCCCAACGGCGGGGTGGCGGTGCGCTACCGCGGCGACCACCTCGACGCCCTGCTGCGGGAGAACACCCACTCGATCGGGCTGCGCACCGCGAAGCTCAAGCCCGCGCCCAACGGCCTCGGCATGGCCCTCTACCTCGAGCCCGAGCCGGGGAAGATCGGCGTCTTGCTGCACAAGCTGCCCCTGGTGCGTCCGCTCGACGCGACCCTCGACTTCGTGATCGACGGGTCCCTCAAGCCCTTCAGCTCGGTCGGCGTCGTCTCGGGGTTCAGCAAGGATCGCCGGCGCGCCCACGGCATGAGCTGGGGCCTGGCGACCCTCGACACCTGGCCCAGCGAAGACCGCTACAACTGGAACTCGGGGGTCGGCGTCGAGGGGATCGAGCCAGACGTGGTCCTGCGCATGACCTACGAGTTCTCCCCCCTCGCGCAGCAGCCCCACATGCTCACCCTCAGCGGGAGCCTGCTGGCCAAGGGGGTCCGCCGCGACGGCGAGTCGGTGCGCGTCTACGCCGAGGGCGTGCAGGGCATGTCCGCGATCACGGTCCGCGACGTGAAGGGCTGGGTGACCAACTTCGAGGTCCGCGGAATCTTCGACCCCGACCTCGCCCGCTAGGGCGCGAATACGGCGCGCTCGCCGCGCGTCTCCAGCGTGTTGCGCGCGGCCGCCTGCGCTGCTTGACTGAAACCGACGCAGACCTCTTCGCCTCAGCCACCAAGGAGCGTCCCATGCAGTTCTCAACCACGAGCGCGCTCGTGTTCGCGGCCTTGCTCGGCGCGGCCAGCGCCTCGTTGGCCGACGGCCTGAGCGCTCGGATCTGGAACGAGGGCAAGCGCGGACACGTCGAGGTCAAGGGCTCGGCCGCGCAGTTCCCCGACGGCACCGAGCTGCGGGTGGAGGTCGTGGTCAAGGGCAACTTCTCGCGGCCCATGGTGGGCGCGTTCTTCCGCGCGCGCGTCCAGGGCGGCCAGTTCGTCCAGGAGGAGACGCGCCCCGCCGAGTTCCCGCCCTTGAGCTACACCGTGAAGCTCAAGCTGCAGGTCAACAATCAGGCCCCCCCGGTGCGGAAGCTGATCGAGCAGAAGTTCGGCTGGCCGCGGAGCCACACCGAGGAGCTCGACTTCGCCGACGTCACGGTGGGGACGGAGGCCGAGAGCGCGCGCTTTCGCCTGGAGATCCTGCGCCGGCTGCTCGCCTTGAGCGAGGAGCTGATCCAGGTCGTGAACACCCTCGAGCCAGGGACCGCCAAGCCGATCGCCGACAACCCGGACTGGGAGGCGACCCACACCGCCTTCGTGAAGCAGGCGCGGGTCCTGGGCGGCAAGGTCCGGCGCTTCAGCCGCGAGTTCGCCGTGCTCCCCGATCAGGATCTGCTCGACACCCTGAGCAACTCCCTGAACAAGCTCTCCGCGATCGCGCAGCACATGGAGAAGGGCCTCGACCCCGCGGGGGCGCAGCGCGACCTGGGCTACGTGCGGCGTTGGTCCACCGGGCTGCACGCCGACGTCAACGGCCGGCTCCCGGTGGAGGAGCGCGTGGGCCTGCCCGGCGCCAGGCCCAAGGATCCGGGCGAAGACGAGGACCCAGAGGACGAGGACCCAGAGGACGAGGACCGCTAGCCCGCAAAGCTCACCAAGAAGTGGTGAGTTTGCGGGGTAGCCGCCTGCGAAACAGGCGGGCTGCGCCGGAGCGAGTCGGCGGCTCTGCCGCCGCGAGCGAGGCGCA
>JAGQRJ010000867.1 GCA_020425635.1 Planctomycetota bacterium
CCGACCTCCACCGGCTCGAGGGTCAGGCTCGCGGCCAGGGAGTCGGCCTGGGCGCGCGCGATCGCCAGCCCGAGGCCCGCGCCGCCGACCTCCCGCAGCGAGCTCGCGCCGCGCACGAAGCGCACGAACACCGAGCGCTGCTCCCCCGCGGGGACGCCCGGGCCCCAGTCGCGCACGCGCACGTCGACCCCCGCGGGCCCGGGCCGGGCCGAGAGCTCGACCCGGCGCTCGCTGCCGCCGCCGTACTTCGCCGCGTTGTCGAGCAGGTTGCCCACGATCTGGTGCAGCGCGTCGGGGTCGGCCTGCACCGCGGGCAGGTCGTCGTCGAGCTCGATCTGCAGGCTGAAGCCCGCGCCCTCGAGCCGCGCGCGGAAGCTCTGCGCGATCCCGATCAAGGCCGGCTCGAGCTCGAGGGGTCGCGCGAGGGTGATCAAGGGCATGCTGCGCTCGAGGCGCGAGGCGTCGAGCACGTTGCGCACCAGGCGGCTCAGCCGCTCGGACTCCTGGAGCAGGCTCCCGAAATACTCGTGCTGCTTCTCGGGGTCGGTGACCAGGCCGTCGTGCAGGAGCTCGACCATGGCGCGCATGCCGGTCAGGGGGGCCTTCAGCTCGTGGGTCAGCGCGGCGACGAAGTCGCTGCGCCGGCGGGCGAGGGTGTGCTCCTCGTTGAGGATTCGCCCGAGGATCCACGACCCCGAGCCGAGCACGAGCAGCGCCAGGGCCAGCGCCCCGTGGAGCACCCCGCGGCTGCGCCCGAGGGCGAAGGCTTGGGGGGGCAGCGCGGCGCCGTCGAGCACGCTCAGCCCCTCGAGCGGCGAGGGGAGGGCGCGCGCGCGGCCCTCGCCGACCGCGGCCGCGCCGACCAGGGCCAGGGCCGGAGCGCCGCGGGGCGCCTGCTCGAATCCCTCGAGCTCCGCCTCCGCCGCGGCCAGGTGCGCGGCCACCCGCGCGCGGAGCCAGGCGAGGTCGACGACCAGCCCTTGCCACCAGGTGCGCGGCGGCTCGGGGCTGCGCGTCTGCAGCCCAGACCCGGGGACGGACACGCGTCGGGCCACGAGCACCACCTCGGGCCAGCCGTCGGGCCCGGGCGACCCCGCGAACACGCGGAAGTCCTCGAGCTCGACCTCGACCACGGCGACCTGGGGCGGGGCGTTGCGCTTGTTCTGCGGGACGTAGGCCTGCTGGCCCTGGAAGTTGTCCGCGGGATCGACGCTGTTGGCGCCCTGGCGCGTGCGGTAGGCGTCCCACTCGCCCTTGAGCTGCGCGTCGGCGGCGGGGTCGCGCGAGGCCTGATCGATCTGAGCGAGGGCGAGGTCGTTCTGCAGGTTGCTCTGGCAGGTCAGGGGGTCGACCTCGACCGTGGTCGCGAACACGAGCGGGCCCTCGGCGGCCGGGAGCAGCTCGAGGTGCGCGCGCAGCGCTCGCAGCCCCGGCAGCGACTCGGCGGCCGCGGGGGTCGGGGCCTCGGCCTCGAGCAGCTCGCCGGGGAAGGCGGGGCTGCTCACGACCCCGTCGCGGACCTCGAAGTAGGCGGCCACCCCCTCGGGGCGCTCGCCGGCGAGGGGCGAGACCAAGAGCGCGAGCGAGTTGCCGACGAGCTCGGGGGGCAGGTAGAGGTGGCGGAACTGATCGTAGGGGCGCTCGGACTCCAGGGTCCGCACGCGCTCGAGGTCGGCCGAGACCTGGCCGACGACCCCGTCGAGCAGGCGCGCGCGCTTGGCCAGGGCCTCGTCGCGCAGGCGCCGCTCTTCGAGGCGGATCCCCTGCAGGCCGAGGGCGTAGAGCATGCCCACCGCGCCCACCAGCAGCAGCCCCAGCGCCGCGAACAGCCCTAGCCGCCGCACTGGACCTCCTCGCCCAGCTTCCAGCCCGCGCCGTGGACCGTGAGCACGATCTGCGGGGCGCCGCGGTCGGGCTCGATCTTCTTGCGCAGCTTGCCGATCGTGTTCTCCACGGTCCGCGTCTGCACCCCGCTCGCGGTGGGGTAGCCCCACACGTTGACGAGGAACTCGGGCTGGGTGACCACCCGGTCCTTGTGCTGGGCGAGGTAGCGCAAGATCGCGACCTCCTTCGCGGTGAGCTGCACCGGCTCGCCGCCTTGGGGGGCGCACTCCATGCGCGAGAGGTTGAGGGTCACGGCCGGGTGCCGGAGCTCCTCGACCGGCTCGTCGCCGCCGCTCCAGCCGCTGCGCCGCAGCCGCGCGTCGACCCGCGCGAGCAGCTCGCGCACCGAGAACGGCTTGACCATGTAGTCGTCGGCGCCCAGGGAGAGCCCCTTGACCCGGTCGTCCTCGCCGCCGCGCGCGGTGAGCATGAGCACCGGGGTCCGGTCGCCGCCCTGGCGCAGGCGCTGGCACACCTCGAACCCGTCCATGCCCGGGAGCATGACGTCGAGCACGATCAGGTCGTAGCGGTGGGCCTGGGCGCGGCGCAGCCCCTCGGCGCCGTCCACGGTGTCGTCGACCGTGTAGCCCCGCGCGCGCAGCGCGTCGCGCACCGCGGTGCGAATGCTCGGCTCGTCCTCGACCAACAGGATCGTCTTCACGGGTGCGCCCGCCTCCAGGTGAACTGTAGACGCAGGGCCCCTTCCACGCCCAGCAACGCGTTTGCAAATCCAGGGGGGCGAGGAGTTGCAGCCTCGTGGGAGGCCCTGCGCCCCGATCCTCCGTCTAGTGGGGTAACCACAGGAGGTTCCCATGAAGTCGAGTCCCGTTCCCCCGCATTACCCGTCCGTCGAAGCCCTGCCCGAGCCCGCTGCGCGCGGCTTCGGCGCGGTCTCCGTCCTCGCCCTCGGCCTCGCCGCCGCCGCCTGCTGGGCCGCGTTCTCGGCGCGCTCGGC
>JAGQRJ010000868.1 GCA_020425635.1 Planctomycetota bacterium
CGCTGGCTGGCTCGTCGTGGCGACGAGCGGCTGCCGGGGCGCAGGCGAGTGGTCGAGCGACCTCTACGTGACGACCTCGGCCGTGTTCACGCCGAACCCGGCCTCGGGCCTGACGTACTACACCGGCCTCGGCCTGGGGTTCGCGCTGGGCTTCCCCCTGTGCCTGGTGAGCTGGCCTCTGGCGCTGTGGGCCCACGGCGGGGTAGACGACGACCGGACCTTCGGGCTGAGCGCGATCTCGCCGGCGTTGACCCTGGGGAGCCTGCTGGGGAGCGCGCTCTCGGTGCCGGTCTACCCCCTCGGCTGGCCCTTCGTCCCCGACGAGCCGGAGCCCGACCTCGGGGACCTCGCGCAGGAGCCCGGCCGTTGATTCGACTGCAGCTGATCCTCGACGAGAGCCCCCTCGGACGCTACGAGTTCGAGCCGGGGAGCGACGTGACGATCGGGCGGCAGCCGGGGAGCGACCTCCGGATCGACGACGTCGGCGTCTCGCGGGCGCACTGCAAGCTCTCGTTCCAGGCCGGCCGCGGCTGGATGGTCGAGGACCTCGGCAGCAGCAACGGCACGCACCTCAATCGCCGACGGCTGAGCGCGCCTCAGCTCCTTCACGACGACGACGTGATCACGGTCGGCAAGTTCAGCCTGGTGGTCACCACCGGCAGCCGGCGCTCCAAGGAGGGCGAGACGATCGGCTGGAAGGTCTCGCCCGAGTCCATGGAGCGCTCGGCCACGCGCACGGCGCACCTGGCGCCCGCGCGGGAGGGCGACCCCCCGGTGCTGATCCAGCAAGACGCGCTGAAGATCGGGGCCGCGGCGCGCTGCGACCTGCGCTTGCCCGGGGCGCCGCCGCTCTTGGCCCTCCTCGTAAGGGGTTACGGCGGATTTCAGCTGATCAATGCGCTTGAAGATTCCGCCGCCGTGCGCGTCAACGAAGCGCCGCTCGTCGATCGGCGCTGGCTGCGCGACGAAGACCGCCTCGAGTTCGGGTCGGTGGCGTATGCTTTCCACGCGGGGTTCCCCGCCGACGCGTTTGGCACCGTGCAAATGGACGTCGCCGACCTGAACCTGGGGTCGCTCGACGCCCCCTACGGAGGTGAGTAATGCTCAAGGTCAAGACCCTGCTCGCGGGGGGGCTGCTGCTCTGCGCCGCCTATGCCCACGCCGACGACGACGCCGACGCCAAGCGCGCCCTGAAGCTGAGCGGAAACATTGGGCTCACCGGCTTCCAGGACATGGTCGACGCGCGGACGCCTGAGAAGCTCTCGATCCGCGGCGGGCTGCGCTACCGGGTCGACGTGCTCGAGAACGACTTCCGCGGGGCGATCGACGCCACGCGCAAGGCCGAGCGCCACGAGCTCTCGCTCTACGCCGGCGGCTCGCTGCTGGGCATGATCGACGTCGCGGCTCGGTTCCCCTTCCTCGTGACCCGGGACAAGACCAATCGCTTCGGGCTCCCCGACCTGCCCTCCGACCGCGACCACGGCTGGGGCGACCTCGACCTCGCCGCCAAGGTCTCGCTCTCGCTGGGCCTGATCGACGCGGCCGTGTTCGCCAAGGGGCGGATCCCCAGCGGCGAGCCCGAGGTCCGCGACCTGGGCGAGTTCGAATACGGCCTGGCCGCGAGCCTGACCCTGTTCAACCATCACCTCGCGGCCCACGCCAACGTGTCGGGACTGCAGGTGGAGGAGGGCCTGAGCGCGCTCCGCTTCCGGGTCGGGGCGAGCTTCGTCGTCCTCGACTTCGAAGACCTGCTCGTGCGGGTCTACGGCTACGGCGACGGGATCGAATACGAGGGGCGCGCGACGACCGACTTCGACCTCGACTTCGGCGCGCAGGCGATCTTGTTCGGCTTCGTGAGCGTGGAGTTGGGGACGACCGTGCGGATCGTGGACGGCGGCTACCTCGACGACTCGGTCAGGGACGCGCTCCGCGGGCAGGGGATCACCGACCGCCACTTCGACGACGACGGCACCTGGGCGCTCGAGCTCGGCGTCGGGATCGTGTTCTGAACAAGGCCAAGCTCGGGCTGGGCGGCCTCGCCACGCTGGGGCTGGCGGCGGCGGCGTGGGCCCTCGTCGGGGGCGGAGAGCTCGCGTCGACGACGGCGCCGGAGATCCCGGAGGCCCTCGCGCCCTTGGCCGAGCTGGCGGGAATCCACGGCGAGGACTCGCGTCCAGTGGTCTCGGCCTGGAACAAAGGGCGGGGGGTGCCGCTCAACCTGCGGCGTGAGCTCGAAGGCTGGGTGTCGCTCGCGGGCGCGCCGCACGCCCGCCTGGTCTACCGCCGCGATCACGAGCGACGGCGAGAGGTGTTCTGCGTCGAATACCTGCGCCTCCAGGAGGACGCGATCGCCTGCAGTCGGCGGGTGATCGGGAGCACGGCCTTCGACCTCGACCCGCCGCAGCCGGTGCTCAAGCTCCCGTTGACCCCCGGCAGCCGCTGGACCTGGGAGGGGCGCGTGGGCGAGCACCCCGCCCAGGCGGAGTTCCGCGTGCTCCCGGCCGACCCGGAGCGCCCGACCCGAATCGAGGTCGAGCAGGTCACCACGCTGCTCGCGCGAGGCTCGGAGGAGCAGCCCTTGGTCAGCTCGCGGGTCGTCGTCTACGGGGTCGGGGTCGGCTTCGCCGAGGAGCGCGGGGAGTTTCCGGTCGGCGAGCCCGGCATGCCCGTCGACTGGCTCGAGGCCGAGATTGCCGCGATCCACTCCGCCGACTGAGGCCGCTTCCATTGTGGGGAGGGGATTGTAACGGCCAAAGCGTCACGGCTCGCGCACCCTGAAGGCATGGACATGAAGCCCACGCCCCTGGAGGATCACCGCCGGCGCACCACGCGCAGGGCCTCGTTGTCGACGAGGCGTCGCAGGTTGTCTTCGGCTTCGCCGACCCACTGCACGAAGCGGATCCCGACCGTGGCCCCGTCGCCCGACTTCTGCAGTGAGATCCGCCGCACCTGGCCCTTGACCAGGACCGGGGAAGGGAAGGCCGGCACGTCGATGGTCAGGAACAGCACGTCGCCGATCTTGAACTGGCCGAGGGTCGCCAGGAAGGACATGCCCGTGAGCGACATGTCTTCGAGGAGGTGGGGTTGGTGAGCCGGGCTGGCGTCCGGGAACCCCTCTTGCGACCAGCGAACCTCGGCGTCGAGCACGTGCACGCGGTTGGCGCGGCGCCGCTCCCGACGGCCCGACGGTCTACGCGAGAAGCCAGCGCTGCCCTTGCGGGGGCGCTCGGTGGGGTAGGGGTTGGTGACCGGCGGCGGGAGGTCGTTGACCGCCTGGCGCAGGAGCGCGGCTTCCTCGGCGAGGCCTTCGCCGGACTCGCCGGCGTCGCGGTCGATCACGCGGGCCACGAGGCCCGACTCGGTCGGGGGCGGGAGGCTCTTGAGCCCGTCGCACACGATCGCGGTCAGCGCCTGGCCGATCCCGAGGAACGCCAGCGCGAGCAGGGCTGGATCGGACTGGGGCACGACGACGGTCGCGTTACCCGAGAGCGCACCCGCCGCGTCGGCGCCGAGGAGGCACACCAGCCGCACCGAGCGGGCGCGGGCCGCCTCGAGGGTCTGACGCACCACCGCGTCCGCGCGCGCGGCCACGATCAAGAGCGCGTCGCCGTCGCGGAGCAGCGCCTCCGCCGCCAGGGGCAGCGGGTCGAGCACGGCCACGGGCAGTCGGCGCTCGCCGTCGCCGAGGAGCATGTCCTGGGCTATGTGCGCCGCTATGTGCCGGTAGCGGGCGTCGGACGCGCAGTAGATCGAGCGCCCCGCCGAGAGCGTCTCGAGCAGGAGCCGCGCAGAGCGGTTCACGCTGCGTGCGTCTTGCCGCAGCAGCTCCTCGGTGCAGTGGCCGCCCTCGAGCACGTGGGCGATCAAGTCTCCATACCCCATGCCCCAAGCTTAACCACTGGGTCTCACCAACTCCCGTGGTTCGAGGGGGGGGGCTCGGGGGCTCGGCTTGTGGCGCTCCCGGAGGGCCCGTATGATTCCAACCACATCTCCAGAAGGAGGCTCTGTGAGCGACTATGAGCGCGCTGTCGGTCAGCGCAACGTGATGGAGCAGATGCTCGGTCACATCCCTGGGTTTCAGGGCTACATGAACCGCGAGACCCGGCGGGACGTGGACAAGGCGGCGCGGGATTACTGCGCCAACAAGCTGTTCTCGCAGAAGACGCCGATCAAGCGTGTCCTCGACGAGTTGATCTCCGGGGGCGACATCGACGGGATCACCCCCTTCGAGAAGCTGTTGAACCAGCTCGACCGGCTGGCCCAACAGATCCAGAACGCGGATCGCGGCTACAGCGGCCTGTTCGACACGGTGAAGATCGACGAGGAGACCCTGGCGCGGGTCCACGAGCACGACCTCAGCCTCGCCGAGGCGGTCACCGAGGTCGAGCACAAGGTCAGCTCGCTCGACCCCAGCGATCGCGCGAAGCTCATGACCCAGGTCCGTGAGGCCAGCGAACTCCTCGACCGGGTCGGGACCTATTTCTCCAAGCGGGAAGAACTCATGCGGAAGGGCGGCTAAGCCATGGGCCTCAGGCTGGAAGTCATCAAGTGGGAAGACCGGAGCGGCGGCACGGAGATCGTGCACCGCGTGCCGGAAGGCGGCATGGCCGACATCAAGCTCGGCGCGCGCTGCATCGTCATGGACAGCCAGGCGGCGGTGTTCTTCCGCAACGGCAAGGCCATGGACACCTTCCGCGGCGGCACGCACACGCTGACCACGGAGAACCTGCCGGTCGTCAGCAAGCTGTTCAAGCTGGTCTACGCCGACGCGCCCTTCCAGGCGGCGGTCTACTACGTCAGCCTCAAGCCCTTCCGTGACATGAAGTGGGGCACCAAAGAGCCGATCATGCTCGAGGACACGAAGTTCGGCTTCGTGAACGTGCGGGCCTTCGGCAAGTTCTCGATCCGGGTCGTCGACCCCCAGGTGTTCATCGCGACCGTGGTCGGCACCGAGGGACGGCAGGACGCGCGGGACATCGAGCGCTGGTTCAAGGACGTGGTGTGCGCCCGCTTCTCGGACCTCCTGGCCGAGTACATGCAGGGCAAGAGCGTGCTCCAGCTCCAGGCCAAGCGCGACGAGCTGGGCGTGGCGGTCAAGGCGCGCACGGCCGACGACTTCGCCAAGTACGGGATCGAGCTCTACGACTTCCTCGTCAGCTCGATCAGCCTGCCCGAGGCGGTCAAGAAGGCGATCGATCAGCGCGGGGCCATGGGCGCCCTCGGGATCGGCGCGGGCGGTCAGGGCTACATGCAAATGATGGCCGCCAACGCGCTGCGCGACGCCGCGCAGAACCCCAACGGCCCGGGCCCGATGATGGGCGCGGGCATGGGCATGGGCATGGGCATGATGATGCCCGGCATGGTCGCGGGCGCCATGCAGCCGCACATGGGCTACGGCCAGCCGCAGGGCTACGGCGCGCCGCCCCCGGCGCCCGGCATGGCTCCGCCGCCGCTCCCCGCGGCCGTGGCGTTCCACGTGGCGCTGAACGGCAGCCAGCAGGGTCCCTTCGACCTGGGCACCCTCCAGGGCTTGGCGCAGCAGGGCCAGTTCACCCCCCAGACCCAGGTGTGGAAGGCCGGCATGGCTGGCTGGAGCCCCGCGGGGCAGGTGCCCGAGCTGGCCAGCGTGTTCGCCGCGCCAGTCGGTCCGCCTCCGCTGCCGGGCGCCGGTGGGCCGCCGCCTCCCCCTCCGCCCATGAGCTAAGGGGTCGGTTAACCTAACGTCTCGACGCGCCGGGCCTCAGGCCCGGCGTTGTTCATCCCGCTCCCCCAGAGGTGTCATGGACCCCCGCGACGAAGAGGCCTACCACGACGGCTACCAGGACGGGCTCACGCCCCTCGAGCCCCTGGACGTGACCGCGTGCGGCTCCGTGGACGCGCTGCTGCGCGCGATGTCCAAGACCGCCTTCGGCGGTCGCCGCACCGGCGAGGCCGCCGACGTGTTCGAGGCCATGGTCCGCGACCCCGAGTGCGCGGTCGTGCTCACCCTCTCGGGGGCGATGACGATCGCCAAAATGGGGCTCCTGGTCACCGAACTCGTCGAGCGCGGGCTCGTGCACGCGATCGTGAGCACCGGGGCCCTGGTGTGCCACGGCTTCGTCGAGTCCTCGGGGGGGGTGCACTTCAAGGTCGACCCGACCAAGACCGACGAGCACTACTACCGCCACGGCTACAACCGGGTCTACGACACCCTCGAGCTCGAGCGCAACCTCGACGACGTGGTCTCGATCGTGAAGGCCGTGGTCGATCCGCTGCCCGGAGACACGGTGCTCTGCTCGTCGGTGCTGCACGACATGCTCGGCGCCGAGCTCGTGCGCCGGAAGCTCGGGCGCGGAATCCTTCAGGCGTGCCACCGCACCAACACTCCGCTCTTCGTCCCCGCGTTCAGCGACAGCGAGCTCGGGATCGACCTCGCGGTGCACAACCGGCGGCGCCGGCTCGACGGGCGCAGGCCGCTGCGCTTCGACCCGCTGATCGACCTCGACCGCTTCACGAGCTGGGCCTGCGCTCAGGAGCGGCTGGGGATCTTCACGATCGGGGGCGGGGTCCCGCGCAACTGGGCGCAAGAGATCGGCCCCTACGTGGAGTTCCTCGCCTCGGAGGGCCTGCTCGAAGGGCGCCGCGTGCGCCGCTACACCTACGCCTTGAGGATCTGCCCGGAGCCCGCGCACTGGGGCGGGCTCAGCGGCTGCACCTACACCGAGGGCGTGAGCTGGGGCAAGTTCGAGCCGACCTCGGCCGGAGGGCGTCACGTGGAGGTCCACTCGGACGCCACCATCGCCTGGCCGCTGATCGTGCGCGCCGTGCTCGAGCGGCTCGAGCGCGACCCCGCGCCGGCCAAGTCGCTGCCCAAGATCGCGCCACTCGCGGACGACGCGTAGGAGGTTCGCCGTGAGCGGACGCTTGGACATGGCGCAGCGCTTCTTCGACGCCGCGCGAATGGAGCTGGTCAGCGGCACGGCGACGCCGGCGCGGCTCTACTTCTGGTCGTTCCGCGTGCTCGACGCCGAGCGCGAGGTCCAGGACGAGGCCTCGGCCTGCAGCGCGCACCTCGAGCGCATGAAGGCGCTGCACAGCGCGGTCAGCGACCGCGCGCGCTCGGGTCTGGCGGAGTCCGAGGTCGAGAGCACGGCGCTGTGCTACGTGCTCGAGGCCGAACTCTGGCTGCGCTCGGCCCGCGGGGAGGACCCGACCGAGATCGCCCACCAGCTGACCCGGGCCTCGCGCGAGGCCTACCGCGGGCTCGAGGAGCGGCTGAAGTCCGACCGTACGGGGGTCGAGGAGACGTGCCTGGCGTCGGTGCGCCTGCTGCAGGCGGACCTCGACCTGGGGCAGGTCAGCGAGCGCTCGGCCTACCAGCAGCACCTCGACCGCGTGCACTCGGTCGAGCAGCGGGCGCGGCGCTGGCTGCGCGACGGCAAGCTGGAGGGGCTCGAGGCCATGGTCGGCGCGTTCTTTCGCTGGGAGGCGGAGTATCTGTTCAGCCTGCTCAACGCCCAGCGTCGCACGCGCAGCAAGGCCTTCGCCGACCGCCGGCTGACCGCCGCGCGGGAGACCTACGAAGAGCTACGCGGCACCTACGAGGCCGGACGCGGCATGGCCGACGCCCTCGCGCTGTGGTCGCTGCGCTGGATGCGCGCGGCCCGCGACGCCAACGAGGAGACCGGCGGAGACCCCCGAGCGGCGGAGACCCTCGACGCGCACCTCGAGCGCCTGGTTCAGCTCCAGGCTCACCTGCGCGCCACCCAGCCGATCGGTGTGGCCCTCGACCTGGGCGCCCTGGAATACTTCGTGCTGGAGGCCGAGTGCTGGATCCGCGCCGGCTGAGCGCGCGCGCCTCGTGAGCTCCGAGGCGCTGGCGCGGCACCCCTGGGCCTGCCTCGCGGTGGTTCTGGGGCTGAGCGCGCTCGCCGCCACCCAGCTGGGAGGCGCGCGAACGCGCTACGAGATCGAGGACTTCTTCCCGCGCGAGACCGCGGAGTACGCGGTCTACGAGCGGGTGAGCGCGGCCTTCGGCCGGGACGACCGGACCGCGGTCGTGCTCGTCGACGGGGCGGCGCCGCTGAGCTTGGAGCAGTGGGAGGCGCTGCGCGCGCTGACCGACGGGCTGGAGGGCTGCGCGCTCTTGAGCGGCGTCGTCTCGGCGACCAACGTCGAGCTGCCCCTGCCGCACCCCCAGGGCGGGGTGCGGCTGCAGCCTGCTTTCCCGCCCGGCCCGCTGAATCGGGGTCGGCTGGAGGAGGTGTTCGCGGCCCTCGACCGCCCGCTGTTCCGCGAGGGCCTCGTGAGCCTCGACCGGCGCGTGACCCTCGTCGCGTGCCAGCTCCGGCCCGAGCACACCGACTTCGGCGGGCGCGCGGAGCTGCTCGACCTGCTCCGCGAGCGGACCGCCCCGCTGGCTGCGCTCGGGCTGCGGGTGCAGCTCGGGGGCTACCCGCTGCAGCGGGTCGAACTCTCCCGCCTGGCCGGCGGGGAATCGGCGGTGTTCTTGCCCTGGGCGCTGGGCCTGATCGTGCTCGCCCTCGCGCTGAGCTTGCGCTCGGTCGCGGCGGTGGTGCTGCCGCTGTGCGCCGCGAGCGGGGGGGCGCTGTGGCTGACCGCGACCCTGGTCGTGATCGAGCTCCCGCCCAACGTGTTCGCGCCCGCGACCTACGTGATCGTGGTCGTGGTCGGCGTGGCCGACTCGGTCCACCTCCTCAGCCGCTTCGCCGAGCTGCGGGGCGAGGGGCTGGCGCCCCCGGCGGCGGTGCGCGGTGCGCTCCGCGACGCGCTCTGGCCCTGCTTCTGGGCGAGCCTCACCACCGCGATCGGCTTCGCCACCCTGCGCTTCACCGGGGTCCCCATGCTCGCGGACATGGGCGTGCAGGTCGGCCTCGGGGTCGCCTTCGCCTTCGTATGCACCGTGCTCTTGTTTCCGGCCGCCACGCGCCTGCCGGGCCTGGCGCGGCTGGGGCTCGGGCGGCGCCTGGTGCGCCTCGACGCGCGCTTCGCGCGCCGCCCGGCGCTGACCCTCGGCGTGTGCCTCGCGGGCGTCGCGCTGGCCGCCGCGGGCGCGTGGCAGCTGCGGGTCAACTCTCCGCTGCTGAGCGACCTCGACCCCGAGCATCCGCTGCGCGTGGGCAACCGGCTGATGGAGGAGCAGCTGAGCGGGGTGATCCCGCTCGACGTCTTGATCGCGCCGCCGCGGGCGGAGGGGCGTGTGAACCTCGCGGCTTACACCGGCGAGCGCCTGCGGCGGGTCGACGCCTTCACCTGCGCGCTCCGCGCGGACCCCGGAGTGCGCAGCGCGACCAGCGCGGTGGACGTGCTCCACGACCTGGTCGGCGTGCTCGAGCGCGTGCCGCGGAGCGAGGCGCCCGACCTGCTGCCGACCGCGCTGCTCCTGGTACCCCAGCGCCTCGAGCCCTGGCTCGCGGAGGACGACGACCTGCTCCGGGTCCGCCTGCGGATTCGTGACCTCGACACCCAGGACGCCCTCGCTCTGTTCGCGCGGATCCGCGACCTGGCGCGCACCGAGCTCCAGGAGCCGGTAGAGCTCAGCGGCCAGGGCTACCTGGCGCAGGTGGCCAACGCGACCCTCGTGGAGCGCTTCCAGGCCGCGTTCTGGAGCGCGCTGCTTGCGGTTGGCTTCGTGCTCGTGTGCGTCACCCGCGACCTGCGGCTGGCCCTGGCCGCGGTCGCCGTGAACCTGATCCCGGTGGCGGTGGTCGCGGGGCTCATGGGCTGGCTGGGGATCGAGCTGCGCTACACCTCGGCGCTCGTGCTCTCGATCGTGTTCGGGATCGCCGTCGACGACACCCTGCACTTCGTGGCGCAGCTGCGCCGGAGCGCGGGGTCGGACCGCCTGGGAGCGGCCATGCTCCGCGCGGGGCCGGGCCTGGTGTTGACCTCCCTCGTGCTCGGCCTGGGGTTCGCGGTGTTGTTGGGGAGCGCGTTCCTCCCCTTGCGGGCCATGGGCGGGCTGCTGATGGCGACCTCGGCCACGGCCCTGATCGCCGACGTGGTCGTGCTCCCGGCCGCGCTGCGGCTCACGGGCTGGGAGCGCGCGACCCTGGGGCGAGCGGCGTGAGCGCCGCGCGCTTTCAGGCGCTGGCCTGCGCCGCGCCCGTGCTCTTGGCCCTCTGGGCCGGCGTCGGCGAGCGCTGGCTCGGCGCGCTCGAGGCCCTGGGCAGCGGCTGCTTCGCGGTGGCGATCGTGCTCGCCCAGCGGCGGCTGCGGAGCGGGCCGGTCCCGACGCGGGTCGAGGTCGCGCTCGCCGCGCTCGGCGCCGCGGCCCTCGCGATCGCGGTCACC
>JAGQRJ010000869.1 GCA_020425635.1 Planctomycetota bacterium
ATCCGCTGGAACTCGACCGAGGCCATGCAGGCCTGGAGGCTCTCGCCGAGCACGGGCGGCCGCCCGGTGAGGCAGGCGTAGAGCAGCGCGCCGAGCCCGTAGACGTCGGTCTGCGCGTCGTTGAGCCGGGCCTGCCCGCGGGCCTGCTCGGGGGCCCAAAAGCCCGGGGTCCCGAGGAACACCCCGGTCTGGGTCAGGCGGGTCGCCCCCGAGGCGGTGTCGAGGGCCAGCCCGAAGTCGGTGAGCAGGGCCTCGTCGCCGCGCAGGAGCACGTTGTCGGGCTTGAGGTCGCGGTGCAAGACCCCCTCCCCGTGGGCGTAGGCCAGGGCCTCGGCCAGCTGGCGCGCGAGCTCGATCGCGGTCGGGATCGGCAGCGGGCCCTCGCGCAGGCGCGCCGCGAGGGTCTCGCCCGCGACGTATTCGAGGGCGATCCAGGGCGCCCCCTCGTGCTCGCCCGCCGCGAGCAGGCGCACGAGGTGCGGGTGCGCGAGGCGGGTCAGCGCGGCGAGCTCCTTGGTGAAGCGCGCGCGCAGGCGCGGGTCGGCCACGTGCTGAGGGAGCAGGCGCTTGAGCGCGACCTCGCGCCCGTCGGCGTCGACCGCGCGATACACCACCCCCATGCCGCCGCGCCCGAGCTCGGCGAGGGTCCGGTAGGGACCGACCTGCATGGGGCGAGGGTAGTCGAGGGCGCGGGCGCGCGCAGCGAGCAGCGCGCGCACCTGGGGAGGCGGGAGGGCGTGCGCTACACTGCGCTCCATGAACGACAGTCCCTCCTTTGCCCTGATCGGCGCCGCTGGCTACGTGGCCCCGCGGCACCTGCGCGCGATCCGCGACGTGGGCGGCGTGCTGCGCGCGGCCTGCGACCCCCACGACAGCGTGGGCGTGCTCGACAGCTACTTCCCCGAGGCGCGCTTCTTCACCGAGTTCGAGCGCTTCGACCGGCACCTCGAGCGCCTGCGGCGCGAGCGCCCCGACGAGCGCGTGCGCTACGTCTCGGTGTGCTCGCCCAACTACCTGCACGACGCCCACGTGCGTCTGGCCATGCGCCTGCACGCCGACGCGGTGTGCGAGAAGCCGCTGGTGATCAACCCCTGGAACCTCGACCAGCTCGAGGCGCTCGAGGCCGAGCACGCCCAGCGGATCTACACGGTCATGCAGCTCCGCCAGCACCCGGCGCTGCTCGCGCTGCGCGCGCGGATCCAGGCCGGCGACCGGCCGCGGCAGGTCGAGCTGACCTACGTCACCCAGCGCGGCAAGTGGTACGAGGTCAGCTGGAAGGGCGACGCCGCCAAGTCGGGCGGGCTGGTGCTGAACCTGGGCGTGCACTTCTTCGACCTGCTGACCTGGCTCTTCGGCGAGGTCGAGGCCTGCGAGGTCTACCGGCGCGACGCCGACTGCGCGGCGGGCTGGCTGGTGTGCGGCGGGGTCGAGGTCCGCTGGCTGCTCTCGACCCGCGGCGAGGACGTGCCCGCCGCGGCGCGGGCCGCCGGACGCCGCGCCTACCGCGCGCTCCTGCTCGACGGCGAGGAGGTCGAGTTCTCCAGCGGCTTCGAAGACCTGCACACCCGGGTCTACGCCGACGTGCTCGAGGGCCGCGGGCTGAGGATCGGCGACGCCCGCCCCTCGATCGAGCTCGTGTATCGGATCCGGCACGACGCGCTCACCGCCCCCACCGCGCGCGCGCGCGCGCACCCCCTGCTCGCGGAGGACGCGTGAGCGAGCCCTACGTCCACCCCACCGCCCTCGTCGACGAGGGCGCCCAGCTCGGCCAGGGCACCAAGGTGTGGCACTTCTCCCACGTCATGGGCGGGGCCGTGATCGGCAGCGGCTGCAGCCTGGGGCAGAACGTGTTCGTCGCCAACCGGGTCACGATCGGCGACGGGGTCAAGATCCAGAACAACGTCTCGGTCTACGAGGGCGTGGTCCTCGAGGACTACGTGTTCTGCGGGCCGAGCATGGTGTTCACCAACGTCAAGACGCCGCGCTCGAAGTTCCCGCGCAACACCGCGAGCGACTACCTCGAGACCCGCGTCGGCTACGGCGCCTCGATCGGCGCCAACGCGACCGTGGTGTGCGGGGTCACGATCGGGGCCTGGGCCTTCGTGGCGGCGGGCGCGGTGGTCACCAAGGACGTGCCCGCCCACGCGCTCATGGTCGGCGTGCCCGCCCGGCGCCTGGGCTGGGCCTGCGCCTGCGGGCTGCGCCTGCAGGAGGCCGCGGGCCTCTGGGCCTGCGCCGAGTGCGGGCGCGAATACGCCGACGGCGGCGGCGCGCTGAGTCAAACCGGCGGCCCCGCGGCGTAGGGGCGGGCGGCCCGCCTCGAAGGCAGGCGCTCCGCGCTCCGATCCGAGCAGGCCCGGGCGGGGGTAAACCCCGCCCCTACGTTCGAAGGCAGGCGCTCCGATCCGAGCAGGCCCGGGCGGGGGTAACCCCCCTACGTTTGAAGGCAGGCGCTCCGATCCGAGCAGGCCCGGGCGGGGGTAAACCCCGCCCCTACGTTTGAAGGCAGGCGCTCCGATCCGAGCAGGCCCGGGCGGGTTTCCCAGACAGAGTGTAGGGGCGGGGTTTACCCCCGCCCGGGCACGTCGGGCCGTCCCCTTGGCCGTGCGCGCCAAGGTGCATGCGCTATCGTGTCGCGCTCGGGAGGGTCCATGAAGGCCGTGTTGATCGTGGGGGCGCGCCCCAACTACATGAAGGCGGCCCCGATCCTGGCCGCGGCCGAGGGCGCGGGGCTCGAGCTGAGCCTGGTGCACACCGGCCAGCACTACGACCCCGTGCTCTCGAGCATGCTCTTCGGCGAGCTGGGGCTGCCCGAGCCGCAGCACAAGCTCGAGGTCGGCCGCGGGCGCACCCCGCTCGAGCAGGTCTCCGAGCTGTGCTTGAAGCTGCCCGCGATCCTCGAGGAGGAGCGCGCCGACATGCTGGTCGTGGTCGGCGACGTGACGAGCACCCTCGCCGGGAGCCTGGTCGCGGCCAAGGCGCGCGAGCTCCCGATCCCGCTGGCCCACGTGGAGGCGGGTCTGCGCAGCTTCGACCGGCGCATGCCCGAGGAGCTCAACCGCCTGGTGACCGACGCCCTCGCCGACCTGCTGCTGTGCAGCGAGCCGAGCGGGGTCAAGAACCTGCTGAACGAAGGCCGCGACCCCGAGAACGTGCTCTTCGTGGGCAACACCATGATCGACACCCTGCTCCGCCTGCGCGACCGCGCCGAGGCCGGCCCGACCCTCGCCGAGCTCGACCTCGCGCCCCGCGGCTACGTGCTCGTGACCCTGCACCGCCCGAGCAACGTCGACGACCCCGCGCACCTCCAGCGCCTGTTCGACGCGCTGGCGCCGGTCGCCGCGCGCCTGCCCCTCGTGTTCCCGGTGCACCCGCGCACCCGGAGCAAGCTCGAGCAGCTGCGCCTGCCCCCCGGGCTGCGCCTGCTCGAGCCCCAGCCCTACCTGGCCTTCGTGGCGCTCATGCAGGCCGCCGCCTTCGTGCTCACCGACTCGGGCGGGATCCAGGAGGAGACCACCGTGCTCGGCGTGCGCTGCCTGACCGTGCGCGAGAACACCGAGCGCCCGGTGACCGTCGACCTCGGGACCAACCGCATGGTCGGGATCGTGCCCGAGGAGGTCGGCGCCGCCGCGCTCGCCGCGCTCGACGAGGGCCCCGTGGCCCCGGTGACCCCGCCCCTGTGGGACGGCCACGCCGGCGAGCGGATCGCCGCCGGCCTCGCCGGCTACGGCGCCGGCGGCCTCGCCGAGGCGCGCCGCCGCGTGGGCGCCCTCGGCGGCCGGATCCACCACGACTAGCAGGCTCCGCCTGCTTCGCGGCCGAGGGCGACCCTCGCGGGCCCCAGGCGCTCCGCATGCACGCGGGCGAAGGCGAGCTTCGCCCCTACGGTTTGCGGGCCGGGGGCGCTCCGCATGCACGCGGGCGAAGGCGAGCTTCGCCCCTACGGTTTGCGGGCCGGGGGCGCTCCGCATGCACGCGGGCGAAGGCGAGCTTCGCCCCTACGGTTTCAGACCCCG
>JAGQRJ010000870.1 GCA_020425635.1 Planctomycetota bacterium
CGGCCTGCTCGCGGAGCCGAGCGGCGCCGCGCACGCGTCGCGCAGCGCGCTCGCCAAGGCCGACGCGGTCAAGAAGCGCTTGCCGGGCTCCACGGCCATGGCGCGCAGGCAGATCGCCTCGAGCTGCTGGGGGATCTCGGGGTCGAGGGAGCGCGGCGTGCGCGGCTGACCCAGGTCGACCAGGGCCGCGAGCTCGGGGAGGTTCGCCGCCTTGTAGGGGACCACCCCCGTGAGCAGCTGATAGAGCATGACCCCGAGCGCGTAGATATCGACGCGGTGGTCGAGGTTGCGCTCGCCGCGGAACTGCTCCGGCGCCATGTAGGCGGGGGTGCCCATGACGTCGCCGGTGTGGGTCATGCGCTCCTGGGCGTAGTCGCGGGCGAGGCCGAAGTCGGTGATCCGCGGCGCCCCGTCGGGCTCGGCGAGGATCACGTTGGCGGGCTTGAGGTCGCGGTGGATCACCCCCCATTGGTGCGCCTCTGCCACGGCCTCGGCCAGCCGCGCCACGAGGTCGGCGGCCTCGAGCGAGGGCAGCGCACCCTGGCGCAGCCGCTCCTTGAGGGTCGGCCCGGAGACGTACTCCATGGCGTAGTAGTGGTGCTTGCCGTCGAAGCCCACGTCGAGGGTGCGCACGATCGCGGGCGCCTGGAGGCGCGCGGTGATCGAGGCCTCGCGGCGAAAGCGCTTGACCCCCTCCTCGTCCTGGGCGCCGAGCAGCACCTTGAGCGCGACCTGGTTGCCCGAGGGCCCGTGCCGCGCGAGGAACACCGCCCCGTGCGCCCCGCGCCCGAGCTCGCGCAGGAGCGCGTAGGGCCCGAGCTGGCGCGAGGGCTCCGGCGCCGGGCCCGACGCCGGCCCGCCGCTCGAGAGCCGGGCGGGGGGGCCGCTGGGCAGGGTCGAGCCGTCGTGCCGGAGCGGACGGGACGGGAGCGAAGAGGGCACCCCGCACTGTGGTTGCGCCGGACCCAGCGCGCAAGGGTGCTGGGTTTCGCGCTCGAGGCCCGTAAGATCCCTCCGTGGACCCGAGCCCCCCCGACGCCCCCGCCGACCCCTGGGTCGTGGTCACGCACCGCGTGATCTACGGCGACACCGACGCCATGGGGATCGTCTACTACGGGACCTACCTCCGCTTCCTCGAGGTCGGGCGCAACGAATACCTCCGCGCCCGCGGCGGCGAATACCGCCAGATCGAGGCGGCCGGCTACGTGCTCCCCGTGCTCGAGGTCAACGTGCGCTACCGCGCCCCCGCGGTCTACGACGACGTGCTCGAGGTCCGCACCCGGGTCGGCAAGGTGAGCAAGGTCCAGCTGAGCTTCGAGTACGAGGTCCGGCGCGCGTCCGACGACGCGCTCCTGGTCACGGGCTCGACCAGCCACGCGAGCCTCGACAAGGAGACCCGCCGCCTGGTGCGGCTCCCCGAGTGCGTGCTGCGCTGGCTGCCGCAGCCTAGCTCTTGAACATGCCCCGCAGCCCGAGGCCGACCATGGCCATGGCGAGGAGCATGCCGACCATGACGCAGCACACCGAGCCGAGCTCGACCGGCTCGGTCCCCTCGAAGTTGTCGTGGGCGACCGTGTCTTGCTCGCCCCCCGGGGGGAGCTCGTAGGCGAGGCCCGGGTTCGCGGCGAGCTCGTCGACGGGCCAGTCGGCGATCGTGATCGAGTCTTCGGTCACGTGCAGCGCCGCGAAGGGGCGCCAGGCCGTGAGCTGGGGGTCGACCGTGCCCTGGGGGCGGTACTCCGCCTGCAGGGTGTCGCCCGAGATCACACGGACCACCGCCTGCGAGGCCTGGATCGCCGGGCTCCCGCTGTAGTCGTGGACCCAGTAGTAGTAGGTCCCGGGCGGGGGGCTGGTGAGCGTGATCGTCTCCGGCCCGCCCCAGTCTATGTCGTCGACGTCGAGCTGCAGCGGGCCGGCGGCGCGCTGGGCGAAGTAGACCTGCGCCCCGCTCTCGACGTGATACAGGTGCGAGTCGAGGTCGGAGGCGTGCGCGTCGGGGTCGCTGCCCCAGTTGAGCACGAGCTTCAGCCGCCGCGTACCGGCCTCGAGCCCCTCGGCCTCGAGGCTCATGGCGAGCGAGGTCACGATCGTCTGCCCCTCGACGCCGCTGACCTCGGTCGGCGTGCGCTGAATGCGCACGAAGCCGGGCTTGCTGTAGCTCACGTAGTAGGTGCCGGGCTGGAGCTCGGCCTTGAAGCTGCCGCGCTCGTCGGTCTCGCCCTGGACCAGCGCCGCGGCGCCTGGGTCGGCGGTGGCCGCGACCCGGATCGAGACCCCGCCCAGGGGCTCGTCCTTGAGCAGCGCGTCGTTGACCACGAACTCCACCGGCGCGGCCGCGGCGCTCGCCCCCGCGACGACCGCGATCCCCAGCACCCAGGCTGCGCTCCTCATGCCTCCTCCTCCGCGCCGCGAGCGACGCGCAG
>JAGQRJ010000871.1 GCA_020425635.1 Planctomycetota bacterium
CTGCGGCGCGGGGTGCCTGGCAGCGCGCCAGCACGCCGGACGGGGCGGAGCGCGTCGGTCCTGCGGTCGACACGCGTCAGTACGCGGCGCGCGTGATCCGCAGGGCCGACGCGCTCCAGCGCCCTCGATTGCGCGGGCCCCTGATTCCGAACTGGCCAGACCCCAGGCGGAGCGGGGGGCCGGGGTCCGCGAGCGAGGCATCTGGAGGTGCCACCCCCTCGACGCGTGCGCAGCGGTAGCCTTCATGGAGGGGCACCTCCAGCCGCCGAGCCGCGGACCCCGGCCCTCCGCTCCGCCGTTGCCTGCACAGCGACCCCCAGTTGGCGCGGAGCTCCAAAACCAAGCCCAAGCCCAAGCCCAAGCCCAAGCCCAAGCCCAAGCCCAAGCCCAAGCCCAAGCCCAAGCCCAAGCCCAAGCCCAAGCCCAATGACCAAGCCCGACGAGACGCAGGGCGTGAGGCCGGCCGAAGCGAGGTCACGCCACGAGGAGGCGGTACCCGTCGCGCAGGCGCAGCGACCCCAAACTCGAGGTGCCCGCCGCCACCGCCAGCAGGCGCTCGAAGGTGTCGGGCTTCTCGGCCAAGGTGCGCACGATCCGCTCGGCCTTGGCGTGGTTGCGCGAGAGGTAGAGCAGGCCCTGGGTGAAGCGCTGGAGGCCGCGGACCGCGCGTCGGCGCTGCCGCGTCCAGGCGGCGAGCCGGCGCGCGGAGAAGTCGTTGCGCGCGTAGGCGCCGGCCAGGACCTCGCTCGCGACCTTGCTCGTGACCAAGGCCAGGGAGACCCCTTCGCCCGTGATCGGGTCGAGCCCGCCCGCCGCGTCGCCGACGAGGAGCAGGCCCTCGGCGTGGGCGCGCGTGGACTGGACCGCCAGCGGGCCGATCCCGCGCACGGGCCCGCCCGCGAGGGGCGCGTCGGCCAGGAACTGGGCGCGGCCCGCGCTCGCGGCGAGCAGCTCGCGCAGCCCGCCCTCGAGGTCGCCTTGCAGGCGGGCGAGGCCCTCGCGGTAGGTCAGCAGCGCGACGCAGGTCAGCTCCGCCGAGACCGGGGTCGAGTAGAGCTCGTAGCCGCTGCCGAGGAACACCTCGACCATGGGGTCGGCGCGCGGGGCGTGGGCGAAGTGCGCGCCCACCCCGAAGCGCGCGGCGCCGAGCAAGGGCGCCTCGAGCCCGGCCTGGCGGCGGATTCGCGAGCGGCAGCCGTCGGCCGCGACCAGCACCGGCGCCGTGAGCCGCGCGTCGCCGAGCTCCACGGAGGCCCGCTCGCCGGGCGCGCTCGGCAGGTGCACGGCCCGCGCCCAGGCGCCGAGGCGCACGTCGATCCGGGGCTCGGCTTGGCAGCGGCGCACGAGCTCGGCGTCGAGCTCGCTGCGCTGGACGCCGAGCCCGCCGAGGCCCTGGGGGAAGCGCGACGCCGCCCGGGTCCCGTCCTCGAGCAGGTAGCGCAGCCCGACGAAGGGCGCGCCCTCGGGCTCGATCCCGAGCTCCTGCAGCGCGTGGAGCCCGTGGGGCATGATCCCCTCGCCGCAGACCTTGCTCCGCGGGAAGGTCGCGCCGTCGATCAAGGCGCAGGAGCGCCCCTGGGCGGCCAGGTGCAGGGCCAAGGAGGAGCCGGCCGGTCCAGCTCCGATCACGATCGCGTCGTAGTCGTTCATGCCGCACGCCGTGCAAACGCGGGGCCGCCCGCAAAGTCCGCAGCCTGGGTCGGCGCTGTGTAGAAGCGTGCGTTCGGCTTTGTAGCTTCGACAAAGTTCGGCGGCCCGGCGCCTGCGGGGGACGGGTTTGCCCCTTGGCCCACGACGTGCACGGGCCCCGGGCATGACCCACCCAACGATCCGACCTCGTGACCGTGTGCTCGCCGTGGGCTACGGACTGACCTGCCACCTCTCCTTCCTGGCCGGCGTCGCGGCCATGATCTACGGGCTGCACGAAGGCCTGCAGGGGGGCTTCGGCCCCTTCCGCGGGGCCTGGGCGCTCGCGGCCAACGCGCTGCTCGTGCTCCAGTTTCCCCTGCTGCACACCTTGCTGCTCTCCAAGCGCGGCGCCCCCTGGCTGGCGCGGCTCGCCCCGCCCCACCTGGCGCGCAGCCTGGCGACGACCAACTTCGCGACCTTCGCCTCGCTGCAGCTGCTGACGGTGTTCCTGCTCTGGTCGCCGAGCGGGGTGGTGTGGTTCGAGCCCAGCGGGCCGCTGCGCTGGGGCATGCAAGGGCTCTACGCGCTCTCGTGGGTCCTGGTCGTGAAGACCATGGGCGACGCCGGCCTGAGCACCCAGCTCGGCTACCTCGGCTGGTGGTCGGTGGCCCGCGGCAGGCAGCCGCAGTATCCCGGCTTCCCCCAGGCCAAGAGCTTCGGCGTCTGCCGCCAGCCGATCTACCTCGCCTTCGCGCTGACCCTCTGGACCGGCCCCGTCTGGACCCCCGACCACCTCGCGGTCGCCCTGCTCTGGACGGGCTACTGCGTGGTCGGCCCGGTGTTCAAGGAGCGCCGCTACGTCCAGCGCTACGGCGAGGCGTTCCGCGCCTACCAGGCGCGCGTCCCCTTCTTCCCCGGCCTGCGCGTCGGGGTCGAGGCCCGCCTCGAGGAGCGTGCCGCGTGAGCAGCCAACTCGCCTTCTACCTGCTGCTGGGCGCGGTGGGGATCTTGCGGCTGGTCGAGGTCGTGGTCTCCAAGCGCCACGCGCGCGGCCGCGACGCGCGCGTGGTCGCCGAGCCGGCGCTGTTTCCGCTCATGGTCGCGCTGCACGTCGGCTTGATCGCCGCCCCCGCGCTCGAAGTCGGCGTGCTAGCGCGGCCCTTCCTCCCTCCCCTCGCCGCGTGCGCGGGGCTGACGCTCCTCGCCGCGACCGCGCTCCGGGTGTGGACCCTGCGCACGATCGGCCGCGCCTGGAACGTGCGGGTCGTCGTCCCCGACGAGGCCCAGGTCGTGAGCTCCGGCCCCTACGCCTGGATCCGCCACCCCAACTACCTGGTCGTGATCCTCGAGGTCGCCGCGCTCCCGCTGCTCCACACCGCCTGGGTCTCCGCCCTCGGGCTCTCCCTGCTCAACGGGGTCGTCCTCTGGCGCAGGATCCACACCGAAGAGCGCGCCCTGGGCCAGCTCGCCGGGTGGCGCGAGGCCATGGCCCAGCGGGCGCGCCTGATCCCGGGGGTCTTCTAATGAGCTCGCTCGTCCGTCGGGCCGAGCGCGCGATCGCGGTCGGCGACTCCGTCCAGGGCAACCCGACCCACGCCGCGCGGGCCTACGCCCGCGGCCTGGACCTGCTCCTGGCCCACTGCATGCTCGCGGCCGCCGCGACCTGCGCAGACACCCAGCCGCTGAGGGCCCTCGCCTTCCTGCAACGCGTCGAGCGCGCCGCGGGTCGCGTGCACGCCGCGCTCCCGATCGCCGCCGCCGCCTACCAGGCCCTGGGGCAACCCCGGATCGCGCGCGCCTTCCTCAACGCGGCCGCGCGCCCCCGGGCGCTGGAGCGGGTGGTCGCGTGAGCGCCGCAGCGCGCACGACCCGCGCGCCCCTTCGCGCTGGGCCTGGAGCGTGGCCCCAGGACTCGAGCCTCCCCACCCTGGATCCACCGCGAGCCAAAGGCGACGCCATGCACACCCCCCTGCGCTTCCTCGCCGACCCCGCTCCCTTGGCCCCCCTGGAGGTCTTCCAGGACCCCTGCGTGGTGACCGCCGCCGACGCCCGCGCCCCCCGGCTCGACCTCGGCCGGCCCTTCGAGGTCCGGCGCTGGATCCTGCTCGGCGGAACGCGCGGGCGGCTGTTCACCGCGGCCACCGGCGACCCCAACCCGCTCCACACCCACAGCCACGGGATCGTCCCCGGCGCGTTCTTGATCGCCCAGTGCGTGGCCTCCCTCGAGGTGCTCGCCCCCCAGCTGCGGCTCGCGCAGCTCAAGCTCTCGCTGACCCGGGTCGCCTCCTACGGGCAGAGCCTGGAGTTCGTGCTCCAGGGCGCCCCCGACCCGACCGGCGTGAGCGTGCGCTGCCGCGTGCTGCAAGCGGGCCACGAGGTCGCGCGCGGGTCGATCACGGGCACCCCCGGACGCGCGGCCCCGCCCGCGGCGGGCGCGCCGGTTCCCCCGGCCCTCGCCGACTACTGCGACGCCATGGGCCTCGCCCCTGAGCCCTTCCTCGAGCGCGCCGGGCCGGGGCTCCCGCGCTCCTTCCTCTGCACCCTGCCCTCCGGGCAGCTCGTGCGCGACCTGGGCGGAGAGGGTGGTCTGCTGAACCGGGTGACCCTCAGCTTCAGCGGGGAGCTCGCGCCCCTGGCCGAGGCGCCGCGCGTCGAGCTCGGCCTGCCGAAGCGGGCGCGCTCGACCTTCAACCGGATCGCGCTCGAGGTCCGCAGCGGCGACGCCTGCCCCGTCTCGGGCTCGGCGCTGGTCTTGCCCCGCCCCGCCGCTCCGTCGCTCCGCGCCCTCGCCTGCTGAAGAAAACGTGGGGCGATCTGACCCAGCGAGGCGGGGCGCCCCAGGCCCTCGAACCTGCGGGTTGAAGTTGCGCCGGATCGGAGTTTGCGGACCGACGCGCATGGACGTCCCCGCCCCCCCGACGCGAGAGTCAGTTGCCACGATCCTGCTGCTCGCGTGGCTCGGGGGTGCGGGGGCGCTCTTCCTCGGACACCTCGTCCTGCTCTGCCTGGGCTGGGAGTAAGCCGTGCTCGACGCGCTGCAAGAGAAGCACACCGACACCGTCGAGCGCCTGCTCGAGGCGGCCGCCCGCTCGACCACGCTCCAGTTCAGCGAGGGCGTCCCGCCGACGACCCTCGCGCTGCTCGGCGAGGCCCTCGGCGCTCCCCTGCCCGGGGAGCTGGAGGCCCTCTACCGCGGCGGGACCCCCCAGCGCGCGAGCGCGCCCCTGCGCGACGACGCGTGGTACTTCCTCCAGCCCAACGAGCTCGCCGAGGCGCAGCGCGAGCTCTGCGCCTGCGCCCCGGAGGCCGCCGGCCTGGTGCCCTTCCTGCGCAGCGGCTGCGGAGACCTGCTCTGCGTGCGCTGGGAGCGCGACCCCGACGCCGAGGCGGGGGCCCCGCCGCGCGAGGGCGCCGTGGTCGAGGTCTGCCCGCGGCCGTGGCTGGCCCGCGACCGCTACCCGAGCCTCGCGCGCTGGTTCGAGCTCACCACCGCCGGCTTCGAGCGCGGCCTGCTCGAGGTCGACGACGCCGGCGGCGTCGCGCCCGTCGACCCGATCGCGTGGGAGCGCTTCCTCGACCACGGGAACCCCGGCTTCGAAAACGACGACCCTCCCCCCCGCGCGGCGCCTACCCAACGCCTCACCGAAACCCTGCAACGCGTCGCGTTGGGGGTGGGGTCCCTCTCCCTGATCGTGCTGGTGACCTCGGCCAAGCTCCACCGCGGCAGGCTGCCCCGCTGGACCTTCGGGGTCTTCCTCGGGGGCCTGGCCGTGGTGGCCCTGACCCTGGCGCTCGCCGCCTGGAGCAGGCGCCGCGCCCGCTCCGCGCTCGAGGGCGCGGCGGGCTAGCCCGCACTCCTCACCACTCGCTCCGCTCGTGGATTCGAAGTGCGGCCAGCAGTGTTGCTCAAGACAGTGAGACCCGGCCTGCGGCCGGGTACCCAGTGTCGCTTGCGCCTCGCTCGCGGCGGCAGAGCCGCCGACTCGCTCCGGCGCAGCCCGCCTGCTTCGCAGGCGGC
>JAGQRJ010000872.1 GCA_020425635.1 Planctomycetota bacterium
AAGCGCGCGGGCTAGCCCGCAAAGCTCACCACGAAGTGGTGAGTTTGCGGGGTAGCCGCCTGCGAAGCAGGCGGGCTGCGCCGGAGCGAGTCGGCGGCTCTGCCGCCACGAGCGAGGCGCAAGCGACAGTGTGTACCCGGCCGCAGGCCGGGTCTCACTGTCTTAAGCAACACTGCTGGCCGCACTTCGAATCCACGAGCGGAGCGAGTGGTGAGGAGTGCGGGCTAGCGGCTGGCCTCGAAGCCGCGCGCCTTGACCGTGACCCGCTCGCCGCCCACCCCGTGCACGGTGATCGCGAAGGACTTCGCGTCCTTCGGCACGTCGCGCGCCTCGAGGTCGAAGCCCAGGCGCACCCCGCCGCCGCGAATCGGGTGCCGGGCCAGCGGCCAGCCGCGCGGGACGCTGCGCGCGTTGTTCGCCTCCAGGGTGCCGCCGCCGTTGAAGCGCAGCGGGTAGAGCCGCAGCCCCGGGAACAGGTCGACGTCGCCGGTGTCGCGCTTGTCGCGCTGCTCCGCGGAGACGTACTCGAAGGAGATCGCGCGCCGGGTGTCCTTGTCGACCTCGAACACGAAGCCGTCGAGGGTGTAGGCGTTGTAGGGCAGCAGCACCCGCGCCACGGCGGTGCCGCCTTCGACGTCGCGCTCGAGCCACTGCACCTCGACGGTCTGCTTGCTCAAGGGCGTGACCGCTTGGGGGTAGAGCTTTGGCTGGAACACGCGCGCGGGGTTCACGTTCACGTCGCGCCCGCCGGCGCGGTAGAGGTTCAGGTGCAGGTGCACGGTCGAGGTGTAGCCGCTCTCGCCAGCCTCGCCGACCAGGTCGCCCGCCTCGAGCTTCTGCCCCTTCTGCACGCGGATCGCGCTGAGGTGCAGGTAGCCGCTCTTGACCGGGCCCCACTCGCGCGGCGCGCCGTAGGCGCTCCAGGGCACGGCGTGGGTGACCACGACCTTGCGCCCGGTCTCGGTGCGCTCGGGGTTGGGCGGATCGATGATGTCGGTGACCACGCCGTCGAGAATGCAGGTCACCGGGTGGTCGCCCCGGGGGTGCGCCTCGTCGAAGAAGGCGTAGAAGTCGAAGCCTTCGTGGTGGTCGTAGCGCCCGTCGCCCCACTTGAGGCGGGGGCCGAAGATCCCGCTGATCAGGCGCTGGTTGGTGCTCGGGGTGAAGTTCCCTTGGAGGAATCCCGGGTTGGCCACCGGCCACAGCGGCTTCGGCGCCTTCGGCTTGCGGGGCGCAGCGACGGCGACCCCACACGCGAAGCAGACCAGCCCGAGGACGAATGCGTTGAGCTTCATGGACGAACTCCCAGACGGCCCGCGAGTGTAACGCATTCGAGTTAGGCGCGATCCGGACTGTCCCAAAGCCAGAACGCCTGATACTGAAGTGTGACGAACCATTCGTAAATGCAAACGGGGAGTGAAGCCCCGCGGCGTAGCGTTTGCAATAATGTCCCTCATGCGCTGGTTCGGACTGCTCTGTGTCGCCTTCCTCCTGCCTCTGGCAGCCCAGGACGAGCTCCCCCGCGACTGGGTGCTCCTCGGACGTAAGTCCAACGGCCAGCGCTACCAAGGCGCCCTGCGCCTGACGCCTCAGGGCAACGGCTTCGCCTGGACCCGGGCCGAGCTGGTCGACCAGGTCCCCGAGTGGACCCAGGGCCGGGGCGAGCTGCGCGACGGGCGCCTCTGGCTTCAGCCCGCCCACGGACAGTCGGTGCGGCACGTCCTCAACGGCGAGCCGGTCGCCTCGGTGCCCCTGCACGCGCGCTACGCCGGCAACAACGCGCGGCTCCAGGGCTACGTGCGCTACAAGCAGCGGCTCTCCTACGAGCGCCTGATCCCGGTCCGCCCCGGCCACGAGAATCACGTCGACCTCTACGTCGACGGCGCGCGCTTCTTCGCTCAGCTGCGCTCGGACATGGCCCAGGCCCAGCACTCGATCAACGTCCAGAGCTTCATCATGACCGACGACTCCACCGGGCGGTCGCTCGAGGCGATCCTCGTCGCCAAGGCGCAGCAGGGGGTCAAGGTCCGGGTCATGATCGACGGCGCGGGCAACCGCATGAAGGGCCTCGAGCAGCGCCTGCGCGACGGCGGCGTCGAGGTGATCGTGCAGCACAAGCTGCTCAAGGGCGCCGGCAACACGCTCAAGGACCTCGGCCGCGGGATCGGCAACGCCTTCAAGCGCCTGTTCGGTGGCGGCAAGCCCAAGCCCCGCGAGCGCCGCGGGATCCTCAACCACGACCACCGCAAGATCACCGTGATCGACGGGCGCTCGGCCTTCATCGGCGGCATGAACCTGGCCCACGAATACGAGCACGTCTGGCACGACGTGCACTCCCGCGTGGTCGGCCCCGCGACCGGTGAGCTGCAGCGCCTGTTCTTCGACCGTTGGCACGCCGCAGGCGGCAAGGGCGAGCCCGACCCCAAGTGCGGTCTGCGTCCGAGCGACGTGCTCGAAGGCCGCGCCGGCCAGCTCAAGGTCGAGGTCGTGACCTCGCTCCCCGGCGTCTCCCGCGCGATCAAGGAGCGCTACCTGGCCGAGATCAACGGGGCCCAGCGCGAGGTCATGATCGAGGTCGCCTACTTCCTCGACGACGACATCATCGACGCCCTCCAGGCCGCGGTCGCTCGCGGGGTCTACGTGCTCGTGATCCTGCCCAACGACGAGGACCACGACGTGAAGCTCGTGCGCGACGCCTTCGCCTTCGTGCAGAACGACGTCGTGCGCTCCGGAGTCGTGCTCCTCAAGTATCCGGGCCGCATGGTGCACTCGAAGGTCGCGACCTTCGACGGACACACCGCCACGGTGGGCAGCGCAAACCTCGACGGGATCGCGTTGCACCACCTCGCCGAGGCGAACCTGTTCATTCCCGAGGTCGGCTTCGCCGGGAAGCTCAACCGCGAGATCTTCCTCACCGACATTCCCAAGTGCGAGCGGGTGCAGGTCAAGAAGGTCGGCTTCTGGCAGAAGCTCAAGAGCGGCGCCCTGCACGTCTTCCGCGGGTTCATGTAAGCCTCGACGCCGACTCGAGCCCCCGAGCGGGAACCTATGCCGCCGCTGCGCGTCTCACCCGACGGGGTCTCCTCGGCGCCTGAGCGAGCGATTCCGCGCGTCGGCGAGAATCCTTGAATCGATCCCCCGGGGTCTGCGGTCTCTACCCGAGACCGCCAGAGTCGGCGAGCGCATTCTGGGTCAGGGATCTATACTGAAACCCGAGGTCCGATGAGCAACCAAACCCGCGACGACCCCATGGTCGGGCGCATCTTAGCCGGGCAATACAAGCTGCTCGACCAGCTCGGGCAGGGCGGCATGGGCGCGGTCTACGCCGCCCTCGACACGAGCCTGCAGCGCAAGGTCGCGATCAAGATCGTGCGCCCCGACCTGGGCAAGAACAGCGAGTTCGTCGCGCGCTTCAACCGCGAGGCGCGCCTGGCTGCGCGCCTGCGCCACAGCAACGCGGTCACGGTCTACGGCTTCGGCGAGTCGGAGGGGATCCTCTACCTCGCCATGGAAATGGCCGAGGGTCAGGAGCTGCGCGCGGTGATCCGCGAGGCCGGGCACCTGCCCATGGCCCGCGCCAAGAAGATCCTGCTCCAGATCCTCGACGCGCTCAACGCGGCCCACTCGGTGGGGATCGTGCACCGCGACCTCAAGCCCCAGAACATCATCGTTGGCCCCCAGGACCTGGTGAAGCTGCTCGACTTCGGCGTGGCCAAGGACCCGAGCGAGGCCGCCCTGACCCAGCCCGGGCAGGTGATCGGGACCGTGGCCTACATGGCGCCCGAGCAGGTGGTCGCCGGCCCCGTCGACAACCGCACCGACCTCTACGCCGTCGGCTGCATGCTCTACCAAATGCTCACCGGGCGGCTGCCCTTCCTCGCCAACAGCGCGGTCGAGATCATGGAAATGCACCGCTCGACCGACACCCCCGAGGTGCGCGAGCTGCGCCCCGAGCTCTCCCCCGCGGTGAGCGACGTGATCAAGCGCGCCATGGCCAAGGACCCGGCCGACCGCTTCCAGACCGCGGCCGAGTTCGCGGCGGCGGTCAAGGCCCTCGCCGAGCCCGCCCAAAACCAGGCCACCGTGGTCCAGCCGACCCGCCCCGCGGGCGACACGCCGGTCTCGGTGAGCTACAGCACCGGCGCCACCGGCGCGTTCTACGACGGCCTCGAGGGCCGCGAGCTCGGCGACTACGCGATCGAGGCCAAGCTCGGCGAAGGCGGCATGGGCGCCGTGTTCCGCGCGCGCGACAAGGTCCTCGGCCAGCTCTTCGCGCTCAAGGTCATGCACCCCGCCCTCGCGCAGAACGCGCAGGTCCGTGAGCGCTTCAAGCGCGAGGCCCGGGCGGCGCTCGAGTTCGTGCACCCCAACGCGATCCCGACCCGCGCCTGCCGCGAGGCCCCGGGCGGGCTGCTCTACATCGTGCTCGACTACTCGCCGGGCCGCAGCCTGCGCCAGATCCTGATCGACAACGGCCGGCTGAGCGTCGAGCGCTCGCTGGGGATCGTGCGCCAGGCCCTGCTCTGCCTGAGCGAGGCGCACGCCAAGGGGATCATTCACCGCGACCTCAAGCCCGAGAACATGATGATCGAGGTCGACGAGAGCGGCGAAGACTTCGTGCGCGTGTGCGACTTCGGCCTGGCCAAGCTCCTCGACACCCCCGCCGGCGCAGAAGGCGAGGAGAGCCTCACCGGGCAGCAGGCGATCGGGACCCCGCACTACATGTCGCCCGAGCAGGCCGGCGGCGAGCCGATCGACAACCGCACCGACCTCTACGCCCTGGGCGCCATGCTCTACGAGCTGCTCACCGGCTCGAAGATGTTCCACGCGGAGAGCACGCTCCAGATCCTGCGCGCCCAGATCACGCGCGTGCCCACGCCCGTGCGCGAGCGGACCCCCGAGGCGGGGATCCCGCCCGAGGTCGAGGCGATCGTGAGCCAGGCGATCTCCAAGGAGAAGGACGACCGCTTCCAGAACGCCGACCAGTTCATTCACGCGATCGACTCCCTCGGCCTCGACCTCCCCGGCCGGCGCAACCGCACGACCTCGGGCCGCAGCGGGATCGCCGCCGCGGCGGGCGCGCTCGAGACCCGCGCCCCCACCCTGGTCCCCGGCGGCGGAGGCACGAGCCCCATGGCCGCCGTGGCCGTGCTCGGCGTGCTGCTCCTGCTGCTCGGCGGGACCGCCGGCCTGATCTACGTGGCCAGCCGCGGCGACGACCCGGTGGCCCAGGTCGACGACCCCCAGGGCGGCACCAAGACCGACCCGATCGTCGAGACCCCCAAGACCGACCCCGTCGTCGAGACCCCCAAGACCGACCCCGTCGTCGAGACCCCCAAGACCGACCCC
>JAGQRJ010000873.1 GCA_020425635.1 Planctomycetota bacterium
TCGAAGAAGAGCAGCCCCCCTCCGAGGAAGACCTGTTCGGCTTCACGGGGGTCGGCGGCGCGCTCTCTGCGGCCCCCGAGCAAGACCTGGAGTCGAGCCTGCGCGGCACCAAGCGGGCGCCGGGCGACGCGTTCTCGCTGCTGCCCTTTGGGCTGAGCATGGTCACCTTCTTCTTGATCTACGCGTTCCTGCCCAACACCACGGTCAAGCTCAAGCCCGCGATCTTCGGCGCCTTCGCAGCCGCGGTGCTGTGGGGGCTGACCAAGTGGGCCCTCGCCGCGAGCTCGGCGACGCTGGTCAAGTACAACGCGATCTACGGCGGCCTGGCCACGATCCCGATCACCATGGTGTGGATCTACGTGACCTGGCTGATCGTGATCCTCGGAGCCGAGGTGACCTTCGCCCTGCAAAACCTGGGCAACCAGCGCAACGAAGAGCTCTCCCGTGAGGCGACCGAGCTCTGCAAGGAGATCGTGGCGCTCCGGGTGTGCGCCAGCGTCGCGCGCGCGTTCCACCACGGCGAGGCTCCCCCCAGCCTGGACGCGCTCTCGGTGAGCGTCGGCGCGCCTCACGCGCTGTGTTCGTTCATCGTCTACCACCTCACCCAAGACGGGATCCTGCGCGAGGTCGAGCGCGAAGACGACCTCACGGGCTTCGCCCCCGCGCGCCCGACCGAGAGCGTGACCCTCTCCGACGTGATCCACTCGCTACGCGAGCGCGCCGGCGTGGCCTTCGACCTCACCTGGGGCGAAGACCTCCCGATCCTGCACGAGCACCTGGGACGCGCCAACGCCGCCTTCAGCGCCATGGCCCAGCGGATCTCGCTGCGCGACGTGGTCACCCGGGTCGACCGCCGCCTGGCCACGGGCAACGAGCTGCGCCCCGAGCTGGCCGCCGTGTCGGTGGTCACCGCCCAGGCGATCGCCGGCGTCGCCGAGGACACCAAGCGCAGCCTGCGCCCAGGCGACGACCTCGCCCACGACGCCCTCGAAGCCCTCGAAGCCGGCGACCCGGAGTCGGGAGCCGAGGGCGACCTCGCCTCTGCCGAAGTCCCCGCCGGCGCCGAGGAGGCGTCCGAGCCCGCCCAGGCGCCGGTCTCCGCCGCGCCCGAGGGCTCGCTGGGAGCCCTCGCCCAGCGCGCCCGGGGCGGCAAGACCGGCGCCTCCGACCCGTAGACTGGCGACATGCAGGAGCAGCCCGACCTCCAGGCGATCGGCCCCTACCGCGTCGAGCGTGTGCTGGGTCGCGGCGGCATGGGGGTCGTCTACGCGGTGCGCCACCCCGGGTCGCCGGCCCTGGTCGCGCTCAAGACGCTCGAGGCGAGCGCGCCAGGCATGGCCCGCGAGCGCTTCCTGCGCGAAGTCCAGCTCCTGCGCCGGGTCGATCACCCGCACGTGCTGGGCCTCCTCGACGCGGGCCAAACCCCCGACGGACGCGTCTATCTGGTCACCGAGCTCGTCCCCGGACAGACCCTGCGCGACCAGTGCAAGGGCGCCCCGCTCTCACCGGGGCAGACACTGCGCGTCATGCGCGCGCTCTGCGACGCCGTGCGCGCGCTGCACGCGCAAGGGATCTTGCACCGCGACCTCAAGCCCGACAACGTGATCCTCCGCCCCGACGGGTCGCCGATCCTGCTCGACTTCGGGATCGCCCGCGCCGACGAGGTCGCGCGCTTGACCAAGACCGGCGAGGTCCTGGGGACCCCCGCCTTCATGTCCCCCGAGCAGGTCGACGGCCAGGGCGTCGACGAGCGCGCCGACGTCTACGGCCTGGGGGCGATCCTGTTCTACCTGCTCAGCGGACGCCCGCCCTTCGACGCCCCGACCGCCTTCGCGCTCTACCGGCAGGTGCTGTTCGAGGCCCCCGAGTGGCCGCAGCCGAGCGCCCACCTCCAAGGGTCACCCGGGAGCTCCAGCGAGACCCGCTGGAGCCTCACGGCCGCCGAGCTCGAGCTCGACCCCGCCCGACTGAGGGCGGGCCTGTGCGAGGTCTGTCGCCGCGCCATGGCCAAGGAGCCCGCGCAGCGCCACCCCTCGACGAGCGCGCTGGCCGAGGCGCTCGAGGTCCTGGCGAGCGGCGGCGAGGTGGCCCGCGCCCCGCGCCGCAA
>JAGQRJ010000874.1 GCA_020425635.1 Planctomycetota bacterium
CGCTCTTCCGATCTCGCCAGGCGCCCGCCGGGCGGCCTCGCTCGAGGGCCAGGACCTGCGCGTCGATCGCCTCCGCGAGCTGCGCGGCGCTGGCGTAGCGGTCCTTCGGCGCGGCCTCCAGGCAGCGCATGCAGAGCCGGTGGGTCCCCGCGCTGAGGCCCGGGCGCAGGGTCCGCAGCGGGGTGGGTCGCGCGAACTCGAGCGCGGCGAGGAACTCCTGGAGGGTCTTCGACTGCAGGGGGGCGATCCCGCCGCTGATGCACGCGTAGAGCGTCGCCCCCAGGCAGTAGACGTCGGTGGCCGGGCCCAGCTCGTCGAGGCGCCCCCCCGCGAGCTCGGGGGCCATGTAGCCCGGCGTCCCCAGGAGGTCGCGGTCGGCGGTGTGTCGCGTCGAGCGATCGAGCAGACGCGCGAGGCCGAAGTCGGTCAGCCGGGGCACGCCGACGCGGTCGAGGAGCACGTTGCTCGGCTTCAGGTCCCGGTGCAGGACGCCGTGCTGGTGGGCGTGCTCCACCGCGCGCGCGAGCCGCCCCACGATCTCGAGCGCGCTGCGCTCGCTCAAGGCTCCCTCGCGCTCGATCCGCTCGGCCAGGGAGTCCCCCTCCACGAGCTCGAGGGCCAGGTAGAGCACCCCGCCGTCGCGCCCCCAGTCGAGCAAGCGCACGATCCCCGGGTGGGTCAGGCGCGCGAGCGCGGCCGCCTCGGTCTTGATCCGCTCCGCGGTCGAGCTCGAGACCTCGTCGAGCCGCACGACCTTCAGCGCGACCTCGCGTCCGCTGCGCAGGTGGGTCGCCGCGAACACGACGCTCGTCGCCCCCCGCCCCAGGGGGGCCCCGAGGCGATACGGCCCCAGGGTCCGAGGTCGCGGCCCGCCCCCCGCCAGCGGCTCCTCGTCTTCGAGGGCCGAGAGCAGCCAATCCGCCGCGCCGCTGTCGCCGTGTTCGCCCACCCCGCGAGTCTACGCCCGGGGTCCCCCGCGGACCATCGCGCCCCAACCAACGCGCGAGCGCGGACCGCTGCTGCGATCCGCGCTCGAGGGACGACGTGCGCTCGGGCTAGTTGGCCGGGAGCTTGAGCACCTTGCCCGCCACGAGCTCGGCCCCGCTGAGGCCGTTGAGCGAGGCGATCTCCTTCCAGCGGGGGCCGCTGCCGAGCTGGGCGCGGGCGATCCCATACAGCGTGTCGCCGCGCTGCACGGTGTAGCTCCGCCCGCCGGCGCTGCTGCTGGTGCTGGGCGCCGGGCTGGTGGCGCGCGGGGCCGAGGCGACCGGCGCGCTGCGCTCGCTGGGGAAGACCAGGGTCAAGCCCACGCGCACGTGGTTCGGCGACTCACCGATCCGCTCGCGGTTGTACTCGTAGACCTCCTTCCAGCGTCCCGCCGAGCCGAGCATGGCCTTGGCGACGTCGCTGAGGGTCTCGCCCGTCTGGACGGTGTGCTTGATGAACGACCCCGCGGAGGCCGCCACCGTGACCGGCGTCGTCGACGCCGGGCTCGAGGCCGGCTCGTCGCCGGTCGTGAGCTCCTCGCTCGGGGTCGGCTCGGGCGCGGTCGGCGTGGGGACCGACTCCTCCACCCGCTCGGCGAGGGGCGCCACGTCGACCGGGGCAGGGCTCCCGCCGTAGGCGCCCTCGAGCTGCTCTTCCTCGACGGCGACCTTCGCCGTCTGTGCCTGCTCGGGCGCCTCGTAGGTCAGCGCGGCGAGCACGATCACCGCCAAGACCCCAACTGCTACGTATTTTGCCATGTCCACCGTCGTATCCCTTCGTGGCCTAAGCCACCGCTCGAAGCTTCGTGTGTCGTTGAGAAATGCGCTGGAGCAGGTCCTCGGCGACGCGCCGAGCAGCCTGGGGGTGGCCCGCGCGCTGCGCCGCGGACCTCCAGCGGGTGAGTCGAGTCGGCGAGGCGAGGCACTCCAGCGCGCGCTCGAGGGCGTCCGCGTCGAGCTCGGCCTGGGCGAGCACCTCGCCCGCGCCCGAGGCGGCGAAGGCCTCGGCGTTGCGGCGTTGGTGGTCTCCGGCCGAGGCGGGGAGGGGCACCACGAAGGCCGGCAGGCCCACGGCCTGCAGCTCGGCGAGGGTCCCGCCGCCGCCGCGGACCACGGCCAGGTCCGCCGCGCGGTAGAGCGTCCCGATCTGGCGCACGAAGGGCTGGACGTAGGCCCGCACCCCGGCGTCGGCGTAGCGCGCGCGCAGGGCGGCGGCGTCGGCGCCCTTCCCGCAGAGGTGGATCGCGTTGAGCCGGGGGGCGCTCGCCGGGAGGTGCTCGAAGATCCATTGGTTGAGCGGCGCCGCGCCCTGGGAGCCGCCCATGATCAGGAGCGTGGGCAGGCGCGGGTCGAGCCCCAGCGCGCGGATCGCGGCCATGCGCGAGCAGCCCAGGCCGCGGCGCACGGCCTGGCCGATCGGCGTGCCGAGGGCCAGGGTCGGGCAGCCGAGCTCGGTCTCGGGGAAGTGCACGTAGGCGGCCTCTGCCCAGCGCGCGAGCAAGCGGTTGGCGTTCCCGGCGACCGCGTTCGGCTCGAAGAGCACGATCGGCAGCCCCAGGGTCCGCGCGGCGAAGACCCCCGGCCCCGAGACGTAGCCGCCGAGGCCGAGCACCAGGTCGGGGCGCAGCCCGCGCAGCACGCGCCGCGCTTGGAACACGCCCTTGGCGGTGCGCCACGCGCCGCCCAAGTTCATGGGCGCGCAGTCGGTCACGTGATAGCGAAAGCGCGTGGGCTCGAGGATCTTGCGCTCGAGCTCCTTGCCCGAGCCGAGGAACTCCACCTGGGCGTCGGGCGCGAGGCGCACGAGCTCCTCCGCGACGGCGACCGCGGGGCAGAGGTGTCCCCCCGTTCCTCCTCCGGCGATCGCGATCCTGGGCTCTGCGGTGTGGGTCATGCCCTCTTTATCGGCACCCGGGGGCCCTAGCCTAAACCGCGCGTAATTTGTTTGGCTGAGAGGCTCCGACGCGGGCGCGTGAACCGCGGCGCGCCCCGGGTCCTGCCGGATCCTCGAGGCGCTCGGGCGCGGCGGAAGGGGTGGGTCGAACGCCCGGCCCTCCGCGAGGGGCGCGCTCGGAGCCGAG
>JAGQRJ010000138.1 GCA_020425635.1 Planctomycetota bacterium
GACCTCGACGACCGCGGCGGCGGCCGCGGCGGCCGCCGCGGGGGACGACGCGCCGAGGAGCTGGAGGGCCTTCGCGTGCGGGCCGCTCGGCGCGGGGCCTGGACCGCCCGCGAGCGCGTGGTTCTGGCTGCGCAGCGCCGCGACCGCCGCCGCGTCGGGGTCTTGCAGGTGTTCGGCCAGCCACTCGCAGCCGACGTAGGTCGCGGTGCGCGCGACGAGCAGGGTCGAGGCGCGGACCTGCTCGGGGTAGCGCGCGAGGCGGCCCTGGCCCAGCCCGCGGACCCAGGTGCGCAGGTTCGGCTCCTCCGCGAAGCCCTTGGCGCCGAGGACCTGCAGCGCCGCGGTCGAGCCCGCGTAGGCCGCCAGCAGCAGGCGCGGTTGGGGGAGGCTCCCCGCCCGCAGCCGCCCCTGGACGAGCTGCTGCTCGAGCACCGGGTCGCGGGTCGCGAGCCACGCTTGCTCGAGCTCACGCAGCCTTCGATCGGACACGCCTAGCCGTCCACGCGCTTGCCGTCGATCCGCACCAGGTCGCGCGCGACCTCGCTGAGCACCGTCGGGTCGACCTCGCGCAGCGGGATCCCCGCGTTCGGCGGGAGCCACGCGCAGGCGGCGGGGTCGTAGCGTCCGCGGAGGAAGAGCACCCCCTCGACCGGCTGGGCCTCCTCGAAGTCGTAGGGCACCACCGAGAGCCCGCCGTGCTGCAGCACCGCGGTCAGGTCGGCCGCGGGGAAGTGCTTGACGTGCTCGGCGACGAGCCCCGCGTCTTGCGGCTCGCCGCGGATCCAGCCCTGCCCGAGGAGCTGGCCGCGCAGGGTGCGGTGCGGGATCAACCCGCCGCAGGCGTGGGTGAAGCGCTGGCCCACGAGGGCCTCGGGGGCGAAGCGGGTGACCTCGCGCTCGAGCTGTGGGAAGGGGCAGAGCAGCCCGCGGCTGTCCCACAGGCTCAGCCAGCGCGCGCGCTCGTCGTCGGCGAGCTGCAGCGGGTGGACCAGGCCGACCGTGTCCTGGCCCAGCTTCACGGGCTGCTGCTTGGCGTCGACGTAGGTGCGGGCCTCGGTCACCTGGAACGGGCGGGGGGCTCCTTGGGGGCCGTAGGCCCCCCACACCAGGCCGCGGATCACGACCCCGAGCAGCGGGTGGCCGACCAGGTAGGCCTCGAAGTCGGCCACCGACCAGCGGCGACCCGCGACCATGGCCTGCTCCAGGCGCACGAGCTGGATCTTGAGCGCGTCCTGGACCTGCTTCTTACACGCCTTCCACGCGGCGAGCGCCGCGGGGGCGCGCTCGGGGTCGTCGCGCTTGCCGGGCTTGGGCGGCGCCTTGAGCAGGCTGCCGTCTGCGGCGCGGACCATGGGCTTGAGCTCGGGGCCGAGGCAGAAGGTGAACGCGCGGGGGCCGTAGTCGAAGCGCCGCGTCCCGGCGGGGTCGAGCCCGCAGTCGGGCACGAGGCGGTCGGCGAGGGCCTCGCGCGACAGCCCGCGCTGGGCGGCGATCGCCTGCATGCACTCCCCCGCGCGCTGCTTGAGCGCGCGGAACTTGAGCTTCTGCGCGATCCCCGCCAGCGCGCTGAGCGCGACGTCCGAGCCGATCGCGCGCAGGCAGTCGAGGCCGAGCACCGCGCGCGCGTGCTGACTCTCCCCCGGCCAGGCGCGCACGAGGGGCGTGAGCTTGCCCACCGTGGCGTCGCCGCCGAAGGCGCCCAGCGCCCCGAGGATCCACTTCTGCTGGGGCGGGAAGCCGTTGCGCTCCCAGGCGCCGTAGGCGCTCCAGGCGAAGGCCTCCAGGCTCGCCGGGTCGGCCTCGGCCGCCAGCGCGTCGAGCAGGGCGCGCCCCGGCGCCGGGGGCGCGTCGAGGAGCGGCGTCTCGCGCAGCGCGCGCAGCACGAGCGCGACCTGCTCGGGCGCCAGCGGCCCCGCGGGCACGGAGGGGGCGTCGAGGCGGTTGGGCTTGAGCCACTCCACCGCGTCCTTGGCCTTGAGCGCCGGGAGCCCGGCGACCGCGTCGAAGGCTTGCTGGAGCGCGGGGGAGACCTGAACCGGGGGCGTCGGCTGGACGCCGCCCTCGAGCAGCCCGCGCACGCGCTCGGCGACCGCGGCGGGCGGGGCCTCCCGCTGCAGCGCCTCGGCGAGCACGGCGGCGTGCTCTTCGGCCAGGTCCGCCAACACCTCCCAGGCGTCCTCGGCGGCGTCGCGCTCGCCCCCCGCGGCCATGCGGATCAGGCCGCGCGCGGCGACCCCGCGGTGCTCGGCGAGCCAGGAGTTCACGAGCTTGACCAGCTTGCGCTTGGTGCGCAGGGCCAGGACGTGGGGCACCGCGTCGGGATCGTGGGCGAGGAGCATGGCCCGGGCCATGGATTCGATCGTGTAGTTCGTCTGCTCCAAGACGGTCCGCACCGCGACGTCGAGGCCGGTGCAGCCCGTGCAGGCCAGCCAGCCCTCGATCTCGCGGGGTTGGTGGAACACGATCTTCAAGCGCCGCGCCTCGCGCACCATGAGCGCCGGGTCGCCGAGCCCGAACACGAGCAGGTTGGGCTTGAGGTAGGCGAAGCCGTAGTCGCGCACGAAGCGGTCGTCGGGCCACGACGCGAACAGGCGCTGGATCGCCTCGCTGCACCCCAGGAGCGCGGCGAAGAAGTAGGCCTGGGGAGGCGCGTGGTAGGGAGGCGCGTCGAAGGCGGCGGGGTCGAGCGCGGGGGTCATGCGCTGGCGCAGACGCTGGCGCTCAGCGCGCGAGAGGTAGGGCAGGACGTGAGTCCGATAGGCGTCGAACAGGCCCGCTCCGATCCGCGACGGCTCGGACCACAGCCGCGACTCCTCGAGCCGCTGCAGGAGCAGGTCGTTGAGCTCGGCCTCGCCCAGGAGGTGCGGCAAGACCCTCAGCCACACCTCGGCGCCCCAGATCCCGGGGAAGGTGATCTCCTGCTCCTCCGGGTGGGCCTGGAGCTCCGCCGCCACCGTGTCGCGCGAGATCGCGAAGGAGGTCATGCCTTCGAGCGCCGCGGCGACCTCGGCCGGGCCGACGGTGTAGTCCATGGACCTCAACGCGTAGTAGTAGAACGCCGCCTCTTCGCGGCTCATGGCGCGCGGGAGCGCCCGATCCCAGAGGGCGGGGAGCAGGTAGCTGCGCCCGTAGCTCGCCTGCAGGTCGCGCAGTCGGGCGAGGCACGCGTCACGGTCGAAGGGCTGCGGGGTCCCGCGCTCGAGGGGGTCGGCGTCGCCGCCCAGCGCATAGAGCCGCGCGCTGGGCGGGAGGTCGAGCCGAGGCTCGTAGCTCACCGCGGAGGGGGGCTGGGTCGCCCGCGGGGTCGCCTTGGGCTTGGCGGCGGGCGTGTTCTTGGCGGCGGCCTTGGGCTTGGCGGCGGGCGTCTTCTTGGCGGCGGGCTTGGGCTTGGCGGCGGGCGTGTTCTTGGCGGCGGCTTTGGGCTTGGCGGCGGGCGTCTTCTTGGCGGCGGGCTTGGGCTTGGCGGCGTTCGCGCCGCCTTCGACGTAGCCCTTCTTGGTCTTCTGGGCGATCAACGTCTCGTAGGAGGCGGCCGCCTTCGCTGCCGAGTCGAAGCGCTTGGTCTTGGTCTGCCCCGCGGTCCCCGTGCGGCCGAAGTGCACGGTGTGGGCGTCGTCGTCGAGGGAGATCGACCAAAACTTGTCGGAAGAACCGTCGCGGTAGTGAAAGGTGCGCTGGGGGTTGCTGGCCACGCGGCCTCCTCTCCGGGCGCGACCAGTAGGCCAGCCGCGCGGGGGCGCGGCAAGCCCCCCGAGGCCGCAGGGGGGCCGCGCGGTGGGGTAAACTCCCTGCTCGCACCAAGCAGGGAGGTCCGCATGAGCCAAAGAGAACGCCTGGTGATCGCCAACTGCGGCGGCTTCTGGGGCGACGACCCCACCGCCGCCAAGCGCCAGGTCGAGGGCGGCCCGATCGACTACCTGGTCATGGACTACCTGGCCGAGGTCACCATGGCGATCCTGCAGAAGCAGCGCGCCAAGGACCCCAACGCGGGCTACGCCAACGACTTCGTCGCCCAGCTCCGCGACGTGCTGCCGGCCTGCGTCGAGAAGGGGATCACCGTGATCTCCAACGCGGGCGGCGTGAACCCCATGGCCTGCCGCAAGGCGGTCGAGGGCCTGGCCCTCGAGCTCGGGATCGCGGACAAGGTCCGCGTCGGGGTCGTGCTCGGCGACGACCTCTACCCCGACCTCGACGAGCTGCTCGAGAAGGGCGAGCCCCTCGCGCACATGGAGACCGGCGCGCCGCTCTCGAGCGTGCGCGACAAGGTCCTCAGCGCGAACGTCTACCTCGGCGCGCGCGGCGTCGTGCGCGCGCTGGCCATGGGCGCCAACGTCGTGATCTCCGGGCGCGTCACCGACACCGGGGTGACCCTCGCGCCCATGATTCACGAGTTCGGCTGGGCCTCCGACGACTGGGACCGCCTCGCCTCGGGGATCGTGGCCGGGCACATCATCGAGTGCGGCACCCAGTGCACGGGCGGCAACTTCACCGACTGGGAGACCGTGCCCAGCTACGAGAACATGGGCTACCCGCTGGTCGAGGCCTACCCCGACGGGACCTTCGTGGTCACCAAGCACCCGAACACCGGCGGCCTGGTCAACGTGCACACGGTCAGCGAGCAGCTGCTCTACGAAATGGGCGCGCCGGACTACCTCGCGCCCGACTGCATCGCGCGCTTCGACACGATCCAGCTCGCCGACGACGGCCCGAATCGCGTGCGCGTCTCGGGCGTGCGCGGCGGCCCCCCGCCGGAGAAGCTCAAGGTCTCGATCAGCTTCGAGCAGGGCTACCGCGCCTTCGGGCGGCTCATGGTCAGCGGCCCCGACGCGCTGAGGAAGGCCGAGGTCGTGGCCGACACCTTCTGGGCCAGCGTCGGCGGGCCCGAGGCCTTCGAGGGCGCCTCGACCCAGCTGATCGGCTACGACAGTTGCCACCCGCCGCTGGGGGGCGAGCCGGGCGAGGTCTTGATCCAAATGGCGGTCCGCGACCACGACCGCAAGAAGATCGAGGGGAGCTTCGCGACCCAGCTCGTGCCCAAGGTCCTGGGCACCGTGCCCGGGATCACCTACCTCGCCGATCAGGGGCGGCCGCGGGCCTCGGGCGTCGTCGGCTACTGGCCCGCGCTGATCTCGCGCGACAAGGTCCGCGTCACCGCGACCGTGGGCAACGAGACGATCCGCCTGGCCCACGAGAAGCTGGCCGCCCCGGGGCCGATCGACGTCACGCCGACGGAGGTCACGGGCAAGGCGCCCGGCGGCTCCACGGTCAAGGTGCCGCTCTCGAAGCTCTGCCTCGCGCGCTCGGGCGACAAGGGCGACACCTGCAACGTGGGCCTGCTCGCGCGCAGCCCGGAGGTCTACCTCTGGGCGCGGGAGCACGTGACCCCGGCCTTCGTCAAGGAGCGCTTCGCGAGCGTGTGCCAGGGCGAGGTCGAGCGCTTCGAGGTCCCGAACCTGCTCGCCATGAACTTCCTCCTGCACCACAGCCTCGGCGGCGGGGGGACGCTCTCGCTCTTGCTCGACGCCCAGGGCAAGACCTACGCGCAGTACCTGCTCGCGGCCGAGGTCGAGGTGCCCCAGGGGCTGGTGCCCGCATGATGGAGCTCGTCGCCCGCCTGCGCGCGCGCGCGCGTCGCGCCCCTCAGCGGATCGTGTTCCCCGAGGGCGACGACGAGCGCGTGATCGCGGCCGCCAAGGTCCTCGACCGCGAGGAGCTCGTGCGCCCGATCCGGGTGACCCCCGAGCTGATCGCCCAGCACCAGGAGCGCTACGCGCAGCTGTTCTACGAGCGCCGGCGGCACAAGGGCATGACCGTCGAGAAGGCGCGGGGCGAGGTGCAGGACCCGCTCTTGTTCGCCGCGCTCATGGTCCGCTCCGGCGACGCCGACGGCTTCGTGGGCGGCTCGGTGCGCACCACCGGCGACACCGTGCGCGCGGCGATCCTCGGGATCGGCCCCGCCCCCGGGGTCAAGACCGTGAGCAGCTTCTTCCTCATGATCTACCCCAGCGGGCAGGCGTTCATTTTCTCCGACTGCGGTGTGATCCCCGACCCCAACGCCCAGCAGCTGGCCGAGATCGCGGCCGCCGCGGGCGAGAGCGCGCGGGCCTTCCTCGACGGCGAGCCCAAGGTCGCGCTGCTCAGCTTCTCGACCAAGGGCAGCGCCCAGCACCCGGCGGTCGACAAGGTCCGCGAGGCCACCGAGCTCGTGCGTCGCGCGCACCCGACCCTCTGCGTCGACGGCGAGCTGCAGCTCGACGCGGCGCTGGTGCCCGCGGTCGCCGCCAAGAAGGCGCCCGGGAGCCCGCTCGCGGGGCAGGCCAACGTGCTCGTGTTCCCCGACCTCGGCGCCGGGAACATCGCCTACAAGCTCGGCCAGCGCCTCGGCGGCGCCACCGCCCTCGGCCCGATCCTGCAAGGCCTCGACCGCCCCGCCAACGACCTCAGCCGCGGCTGCTCCGCCGAGGACATCGTCGACGTGGCGTGCATCACCGCGATCCAGGCCGCGGCCAGGGCGTAGGCGCTCGCCGGTGGAGCGGGAGCGACTCCCGATCAAGGTCGAGCTCCCGCGCTGTCCGTTCTGCCACGAAGACGTGGCAGCGGACGAGCCCAAGCGCGGCTGCGAGGCCTGCTTCGCCTGGCACCACGCCGAGTGCTGGGACGAGGGACGCGGGCGCTGCTCCGCCTGCGGGGTCGCGCCTGACGTCTCTGCGCCCGAGCCGGCGACCGCCGCGCCCCAGGCGCCCTCCCGGGATCGTCCACGGCGGCCGTGGATCCGGCGCTGGCGGAGCCAGGCCGCAGGGGAGAGCCTGTCCGACGACGCGCTCCGCCGCGGCCCGGTCGGCCTCGGGGGCGACTCGCTCCGCGTTGGGGATCAGGCGCCGCAGCTCGCGGCGATCGTGGGGATCGTCGCGGCCTTCGTGAGCCTCGGCTGGACCTGGGAGCACCTCGGGGTGCTCCCGATCGTGGGCCTGCTCTCGTTGATCGCGCTGGGGGTCGTGTTCCTCGTGATCACGCCCGGAGGCGAGGGGCGCCTCTGGCGGCGCAGGCGGCGTCGGCGGCGCCGGCGCGGCAAGGAGCTGGGGAAACCCAGCGAGGCGGGCGGGCTCGCAGCGCCGGACGCACCCGCCGAGCCTGCCCCGCAGCCCAAGGCTGACCCACCGAAGTGAACCCGGCGTGAGCCGGAGGGCGAACGACTCGCCCGCTCCTGGAGTGCTACGCTCTAGGCGACGCACCCAAGGTGAGACGTGCGCGAGCCAGTGGCGGGGAGCTCGGTTGCCCTTCGCTCCCTGAGAGGAGATCGCATGCAAGCACGCGGAGTAGGGCTGGTCGACGTCGGGCGCAAGCGCAGCAACAACGAAGACTGCTGGCTGGCCGACGACCAGCTCGGGCTCTACGCGGTGTCCGACGGCATGGGCGGCCACCGCGGCGGCGAGGTCGCCTCGCGGAC
>JAGQRJ010000875.1 GCA_020425635.1 Planctomycetota bacterium
CCTCCCGCCCCCGCCGCAGGCGGCGACCCGGCCACGCGCGGCGAAGACCCGCACGCCGACGTCTCGCACTCGATCCTGCAAAACGCGAAGCCCGTCACGAAGCCCGGCTTCCTCCGCCCCTTCGGCGCCCCCAAGGACCCTCCCGCGCCCGCGCCCGCCGACGCGCCGGGGGACGACGACGCTTGGCTCTCCCCCGAGTTCACCGACCCCTGGCTGAAGCCCCAGGCCCCCGGCGCGCCGCGCACGCCCTCGGGGCGGCTGCGCCTCAAGCGGGTCACGGTGCAGGACCCGAGCGGGTTCAGCGAGCCCGTCGACGCCTTCTCGATCTTGATCCCGAGCGGCTGGGAGGGGCAGGGCACCGTGCGCTGGGTGCCGAGCGCCGAGATCTCCGCGAACGCGGTGCAGCTCTCCTTCCACGCCTCGAGCCCCGACGGGCGCACGGGCTTCTCCGTGTTCCCCAACTTCACCTGGACCCACAGCAACCTGGGCTTCGGCCCCGTGGGGCCGCCGCCGCTGGGGGCGGTGGGCTACGTGGAGCGCATGCTGCTCCCGCAGAAGCGCGGGCACGTGGAGGGCCTGCAGGTGCTCGAGCGCTTGCCCCTGCCCGAGGTCGCGCGCTCGATCTGGGAGGCGTCGGCGCCGTCGCTCGGCGGCATGCCCGGCATGGAGCTCAAGGTCGATTGCGCGCGGGTGCGGATCGCCTACCGCTACCAGGGCGTCGACTACGAGGAGTGGATCAACGCCACCACCCAGTGTGTGATCACGAGCCTGTCCATGCCCGGCATGGGCTTCTTCGGCTTCGGCGCGCCGCAGGTCTCCCGCAGCTTCGCGGTCACCGCCGAGCGCCTGAGCGGCTTCCACGCGCCGCGCGGCGAGCTCGATCAGCACGAGGGGCTCATGGGCACGATCGTCGCCTCGGGGCAGGACGACCCGCGCTGGGCCGCGGCCGTGCGCGAGTGCATGCGCAACGTGAACCAGATCCAGGCCAAGGGCGCGCGTGAGCGCGCGGCGATCCGGCGCAAGACCTTCGACGAGATCTCGGCCATGCGCGACGACACCTGGAAGAAGCAGCAAGAGAGCCGCGACCGCAACCACAAGAAGGTGATCCAGGCGATCCGCGGCGTCGAGAGCTGGGTCGACCCCAGCTCGGGCAAGACGATCGAGCTGAGCCACGGCCTGAAGGGCGCGTGGCGCAACGCCCTCGGCGACGTGGTCGTCACCGACAACGCCTTCGACGCCGACAAGCAGCTGCTCAACTGGACCAAGCTCCGCCGTCGACCCGACTAGCCCGCACTTCTCACCACTCGCTCCGCTCGCGGATTCGAAGTGCGGGCCGAGGATTTTTCGCGGCGATTTTCGCGCCAGGTTTTCGGCGCCCGGGGCGAGCGCTCGAGGCGCAGTTGGCGTAAACGGCGAAGTCTCCGCACCCCGCACTGGCGCTCTGCGGCACCTCGGCTCGGCGGTCCGCGGCGTTGCACTGCAAAGCGTTACCCCATGGGGGCGCAGTGTTTGCGCCGCCCGGATGGCCTGGCTACGGTCGAAGACCGGAGGAGGGTTGCCATGAGGAGCATGCGCGTTGCGAGCTTGGCGGTGTTCGTCGCCTGCGCGGTGTGGGGCGTGGGCTGCGGCGGCGGCGGCGGCGGCGGCGGCGCCCCGCCCCCCGAGGACCCCTTCACCACCCAGGAGGAGGCGGCGCGCTTCCTGACCCAGGCCACCTTCGGCACGACCCAGCAAGAGCTGCAGGTCGCCATGGCGCTGGGCCGCGAGGGCTGGCTCAACCGCCAGTTCGACCTGCCCACCACGAGCCAGGTGACCTACCTCAACGCCCTCGGCCAAGCCGAGCCCGCCTCGGACCGCCGGGTCGAGGGCTGGTGGCAGATCGTGCTCACCGGCGACGACCAGCTGCGCCAGCGCGTGGCCTGGGCCCTGAGCCAGATCCTCGTGATCAGCGACGTCGACATGGGCGAGAACAACGTGACCTACGGCATGGCCGCCTACTACGACATGCTCGCGGACAACGCCTTCGGCAACTACCGCGAGCTCCTCGAGCAGGTGACCCTCAGCCCGGTCATGGGCCGCTACCTGAGCATGGTGCGCAACGAGAAGGCCGACCCCACCGAGAACATTCGCCCCGACGAGAACTACGCGCGCGAGGTCATGCAGCTGTTCTCGATCGGGCTCGAGCGGCTCAACCAGGACGGGACCGCGATCATTGGCACCGACAACAACCCCGTGCCGACCTACGACCAGTCGGTGATCGAGGGCTTCGCCGCGGTGTTCACCGGCTGGAACTACGCCGGGATCCCCAGCTGGAACAGCGGCGGCTACCGCAACTACCGCGACCCCATGGAGCCCTTCGAGCAGTTTCACGACACCAACGAGAAGACGATCCTCAACGGGCAGGTGCTCCCCGCCGGGCGCACGGCGCGGGTCGACCTCGAGTCGGCCCTCGACGCGATCTTCAACCACCCCAACGTGCCGCCCTTCATTTCCAAGCAGCTGATCCAGCGCCTGGTGACGAGCAACCCGAGCACCGCCTACGTGCGCCGGGTGGCCGACGTGTTCGCGAACAACGGACAGGGCGTGCGCGGCGACCTGCGCGCCGTGGTCCACGCGATCCTCACCGACGACGAGGCCAAGAACGGCGCCACGCAGCAGCCGACCACCTTCGGCAAGCTCAAGGAGCCCTTGCTGCGCGTGACCCAAATGTGGCGCGCGTTCCAGGCCCGCGCGGGCACGACGGGCTACGCCTACGGGCGGCCCGAGCGCGACTTCGCCCAGGCCCCGCTGCGCTCGCCCTCGGTCTTCAACTTCTATCGCCCCGAGTACGCCCAGCCCGGCGAGATCGCCAACGCCGGCCAGGTCTCGCCCGAGTTCCAGATCCTCACCGAGACCGCGATCATGGGCGTGACAAACCAGCTCTACGACCGCACGGTGCGCGGCTACTCCGGCGCTCCGGGCACGAACTTCACCGACATTCTCTTGATCATCGACTTCGAGCGCTCGCTGGCCAACGCGCCGATCGCGCTGATCGACCACCTCGACCTGATCCTCATGTCCGGGCAAATGCCCGGAGCCATGCGGCAGACCTTGATCAATTACGTCGACGCGATCCCGTTCACCGACGGAGGCAACACCCGCGTCGCCGAGGCGATCTTCCTGATCGTCTCGTCCCCCGAATTCGCGGTTCAGCGCTAGAAGGACTCAGCCATGGGACGCAGAAAAGACCTCCAGGACCGTCGCGAGTTCCTCAAGCGCTGCTGCAGCATTACCGCGGGCGGGCTCGCGGGCTTCTACGGGCTCTCCAACTCGCTGCAGCTCGCCAACGCGGCCGTCGGCCCCGGCGGCGAGGACTACCGCGCGCTGGTGTGCATTTTCCTCTTCGGGGGCAACGACTCCTGGAACATGTTCGTGCCGCGCGACAACACGAACTACGGGATCTACGCGGCCTCGCGGCAGAACCTCGCGATCCCCCAGGGCAACCTGATCGCGGTCGCCCCGGCTGCGCCGGTGGTCGACTACGGGTTCCACCCCGACTGCAGCGGGCTGGCGAACCTGTTCAACAACGGGAACCTGAGCGTGGTCGCGAACGTGGGCACCCTGCTCGAGCCCACGACCAAGGCACAGTACGACGCGCGCAGCGTCGCGCTGCCGCCTCAGCTCTTCAGCCACAACACCCAGACCCAGCACTGGCAGACCTCGCGCCCGGACTCGACCGAGCGCACCGGCTGGTGCGGGCGCGTCGCCGACCTCCTGAGCTCGGTCGACCCCTCGGCGCAGGTCGCCATGAACATTTCGATCTTCGGCAACAACGTGCAGCAGACCGGCGCCACCTCGCTGCCCTACAACGTCAACTCCAACGGCGTGCCGACGCTGACCGGGATCAACGACAACAACACCACCAACGCGATCAGGAAGCAGGCCTTCGAGTCGATCCTGAACATGGCGCACCAGCACCGCTTCGCCCGGGAATACGCCAACGTCCAGACCCGCGCGCTGAACCTGGCCGACACGATCGCGACCGAGCTCAGCAACGCCACGCCGCTCAACACGCAGTTCCCCAACAGCAGCCTCGGGCGGCAGCTGGCCCAGGTCGCGCGCTTGATCCGGATCCGCGGCGCCCTGGGCCGCACGCGCCAGATCTACTTCGTGGGCGCCGGCGGCTGGGACACCCACGGCCAGCAGGGCACCCGGCAGCCCCAGCTCCTGGGCGACCTCTCGAACTGCATGCAGGCGTTCTTCAACGCCACGGTCGAAATGGGGATCGAAGACAACGTCACCACCTTCACCGGCTCGGACTTCGGGCGCACGCTGACCAGCAACGGCGACGGGAGCGACCACGGCTGGGGCGGGCACAGCCTGGTCATGGGCGGCTGCGTCAACGGGCAGCGGATCTTCGGGACCCTGCCGACCCTCGAGATCGGCGGCCCCGACGACACCCGCGGCGGACGCCTGATCCCGACCACCTCGGTCGATCAGTACGTGGCGACCCTCGCGCGCTGGTACGGGGTCCCTCAGGGCCAGATCAGCACCGTGGTCCCGAACGTGACCCGCTTCGCGACCGACGACCTCGGCTTCATGCAGCTGATTCCCTAGGGGGCTGGTTTTCAGGGGGCCTCTCCGATTTTCAGGGGGCCTCTCCGAGGCCCCCTCGCCCTCGCAGCAGAGCTGCTCGGGCTCACCCCCAACGGGCCGCAGGCGCTCGTGCCTTCCAGGGGGCCTCTCCGATTTTCAGGGGGCCTCTCCGAGGCCCCCTCGCCCTCGCAGCAGAGCTGCTCGGGCTCACCCCCAACGGATCGGGCCGCAGTCGCGCACTTCTCGGAGTCCGGAAGCACCCTGCAGGCCGCGCGCCAACTGGGGTCGGGGCAATGCTTTGATCTTCGCCTTTTGTTCTGGTAGTCTGCCGAACAAAGGGGGAACGTTGAACCTGACCGCCCGCCAGCACGAGATCGTGACCTACATTTGGAAGTATCGGAAGGGCAACGGGTTGGCTCCGACCCTCGCCGAGATCGCGGGACACCTGGGGATCTCCAAGGTCACCGTCCACGAGCACATTAGCCAGCTGGAGAGCAAGGGGGCCCTGGAGAAGGAGCCCTTCCTCTCGCGCTCGACCAAGCTCACCCGGCGCATGCTCCGCGACCTGGAGAAGACCGCCGAGGAGAAGTCGCGCTTCGTGGGGCTCGAGGCCCCCGACCCCGAGGAGCTCCAGGTCGTGCGCCACGACAAGCCGAGCACCGTGCTCCCGCTCCTGGGCAAGATCGCCGCTGGCCGGCCCCTGGAGGCCATGGAGGAGAACGAGCCCGTCGACGTGGTCGACCTCTGCCAGCTCGAGCGCGCCAGCTACGCGCTGCAGGTCAAAGGTGACAGCATGATCGAAGACGGGATCTTCGACGGCGACTACGTCCTGGTCGAGAAGCGCAACGACGCCCGCAACGGCGAGACGGTGGTCGCGATCCTCGAGAACAACGAGGCGACCCTCAAGCGCTTCTACCGGCAGAAGAACCGCTTCAAGCTCGAACCGGCCAACGCGGCCCTCGAGCCGATCTACACCGACAAGGTCGAGATCCGCGGCGTCGTGGTCGGTGTCGTCCGCGGTTGCTGATCGGCCCCCCCCGGGCTAGACTCTCGATCCATCGGGGTGTGGCTCAGCATGGTTAGAGCGCCACGTTCGGGACGTGGAGGCCGAAGGTTCGAATCCTTTCACCCCGATTGAACTCAGAGAGCCCTTCGACAGCGCGTCGAAGGGCTTTCTGCGTTCCGGAGGCGCCGCGCGGACGCAGGCGGCCTTCAGTAGGCGTCGCCGCGGAAGAGCGCGTAGGGGGTCATGATCAGGATCTTGGCGTCGAAGAGCAGCGAGCAGCGGTCTATGTAGTAGAGGTCGAGGTCGACGCGGCGCTGCATCTTCTCGGGGGTGTCGGTCTCTCCCCGCGCGCCGTTGATCTGCGCCCACCCGGTGATCCCTGGCTTCACGCGGTGCCGCGCCAGGTAGCCGTCTATGATCTGGGCGTAGTGCACGTTGTGGGCGACCGCGTGGGGGCGGGGCCCGACGAGGGACATGTCGCCCCACAGCACGTTCAAGAGCTGCGGGAGCTCGTCGAGGCTCGTGCGGCGCAAGATCGCGCCGACCCGCGAGACCCGCGGGTCGCCCCGCGTCGCCTGGACGACCTGGGCGTCGTCGACCGGGCGCTGGTGCATGCTGCGGAACTTGAACACGAGGATCTCGTTGCCGTTGAATCCCCAGCGTCGCTGGCGGAAGAACACCGGCCCGGGGCTCGTGAGCTTGATCGCCGCGGCGACGAGCAGGAGCAGCGGCGCGAACGCCAGCAGCAGCGCCGCTGCCACGAGCCGGTCGAAGGCCGACTTGCTGAGGAGCTGCCAGCCGCTGAGCGGACGCTCGTAGACCCGAAACAAGGGGATCCCGCCGACCTCGGTGAAGCCCCGCGACGGGAGGCCGAGGGCGGAGACGTAGGGGAAGAAGCGCAGGTTGACCGCGAGCGCCCGAAAGCGCCCCAGGAGCAGCGCCAGGCGCTCGCGCTCGTCCCAGCCCAGCGCGAGGACCACCTCGTCGACGTTTCCGTCGCGGACCGCCTGCGCCAGCCCCGCGAGCTCCTCCTCGTCGTCGGGGTCGATCACGTGGCTCAGCGCGAGCACGTCGGCGTGGACCAGGGCCTGCTGGCGGAGCTGCTCGAGGGGCGCCCCCCGCCCGACCACGGCGACCTGAGCCACGTAGGCGCCCGCGCGGTGCAGCCGCAGCCAGACGAAGGCCCGCACGAGGAACAGCGCGCACAGGCCGAGCGCGAACCACAGCCCCAGCCACGGCCGCGGCAACGCGGCGAGGTTGCGCGTGAGGTAGGCCAGCCCCAGGAGCAAGGCGAAGGCCACCGCCCAGCCCCCGGTCACCTGGCGCAGCTGCCAGCCCAGCTCCCGCAGGCGGGGCAACGCGTAGCTGTCGCGGCGCCCGAGCCGCTGCACGGCCAGGGCCCCCCCGGCGAAGGCCGCGGTGAGGACGGTCGAGTGCGGCAGCTCCGCCCCCTGGAAGACGTAGGCCGCCACGGCGGCGCAGCCAACCCCCAGCGCGTCGACGATCCGCACGAGCGTGAGGAACACGAGGCTCGCGTCCGCCGTCGCGCGCCGCACGGGCTCGGTGAAGGGCTCCGCCGAGATCTCGAGCAGGATCGACCGCGGCGTCGCGCGCTCGGGCTGTCCGGCGGAGGCTTCGTCCTCGAGGCTCACGCGGACGCACCTCGAAGACCCGGGCGCCTCAGCACGGGCATGGACATTGAGCAGCAGCCTTCCTCGGTCGGAGGGCCCGATCCTCGCAGGCGCGGAGGGGCCTAGCCAGTCCGAGCTCGGCGAAGGCCGAGCGCCCGCGCGCAGCGCCTCAGGGCACGCGCACGTCGCGCAGCGGCCCCTCGCTGCTGACCAGCGGGGCGAGCACGGGGTCGCGCAGGAGGTCGTTGAGCGAGCGCGGAGCGCCGTCGACCTCGGCGAAGGCCGAGACCAGGCGGATCCCGTGGCTGTAGTCGACGTAGGTCCGGCCGTGGACCAGGCTCAAGGGCTGGATCGGCTGGCCGTTGGTCCGGTGCCAGCCGTAGATCGCGACCTGGGTCGGGCGCGACACGAGGCGCGGGGTGTTGACCACGTCCTTCTTGATCCCGGCGATCAGCTGGCCGAGGCGGATCCCCTGGCTCGTGCGCTGGCCCTCGATCCGCTGGTGGTGGCGGAGGAAGGTGCTCGGGAGGGTCATGGTCGAGTCGGCGGTCATGGGGCTCGGCGCGAGCTTGCCCTCGGCCTGACGGTAGATCGCGTCGACGATCTTCGTCGTCGGCAGCAAGCAGCCCGTGCGGTCGGCGATCCGCTGCCCCGACATGGGGGTCATGGGGAAGCGCACGAAGTCCTGGTCGCTCCCGACCGAGACGTAGTCTGGGGCCACCCACAGCGTGACCCGCCTCGGTCGACCGTCGCGGTCGTTGCCCTGGAGCTGCACCGGGCGCAGGGTGCGCAAGAAGGCGGGCACGTTGCCGCGCTGGACCTCGCGCAGGAGCTCGGACTCGCGCTGCTGCAGGCTCATGCCGGCGACTCGACCCACGAACTGCGACCCCGTGATCGCGCCCGCCGGGCGCGCGGGGAGCTCCAGCCGCCGACCGCTCCCGGGCGGAGGCGGCGCGGGCGCAGGCGTGGTCACGGGCGGCGGCGTGCCCCCCGCCCCCGGGTCTCGCGCGAGCGCGCCCCGGGTCTGCGGACCGACCAGCCCGTCGACCACGAGCCCCGCCCGCCCCTGGAACTCACGCACGGCGGCTTCGGTCTGCGGGCCGAAGGCGCCGTCGACCCCGATCGGCGGCAGCCCCGCCGCGACGCGGTGCGCGTTGAGGCGCTGCTGGAGCGCGCGCACGGAGTCTCCGTGCGCGCCCCGGCGGAGCGTGGAGCTCCCGAGGGCGCCGAGCAGCCCCTGGGCGGGGGCGGGCTGAACGACGCCCACGCTCAACACGGCGAGGGTCGCGACGAAGGCCAAGCGCGAAGCGATCATGATCGTTCCTCCAGCCCTCTGCCCGCATGCGCCGCGCCAGCCCCCTAAGTCCCGAGGCCTCTGAGGCGGTCGACCCCCTAGGCGCGCGATCGGTCCCAGGGTGTCCAGGCTGGACGACGGTCGGTCGCGGACCACGAAGTCGATCAGGCGAGAGGGTTGCACCCGCAGGCGGCGGGCCCGGCTGCCTCCCCGGCGCAGCCTCCCGCGGGCCGACGGGCCCTCAGAGGTAGGTGCGGCTGCGCGAGGTGCCCGAGAAGCGCGCTGGGCACTGGGTGCACGAGAGCGACCACGAGCTCGTCGTCTCGACCCACTCGTAGTCGCCGCCGGTCGGCGGCAGCGAGATCGGCGCGGCTGGGGCCGACGGAGGGGCGCCGAGCGCCCCCCCGCAGCGCGGGCAGGCGCCCCCGGGGGTCACGTCGATCCCCGAGCAGTCGCGCACCCGGAGCTCGGTCAGCCCTGCCTGCTGCAGGTGCTGCAGGCACGCGGCGCTCAACCCCGAGCAGCGCCAGAGGTCGACCTTGCGCAGCTCGGGGAGCTCGCCCAGGCGCGCGAAGTCGGCGTCGGTGAGCGGACCGTGGAGCGCGAACTCCTCGAGGTGCCGCAGCGCGGGGAGGCCTTCGAGGTCGCGCCCGCTGCCGGTGGTCACGTGGTCTAGGTCGAGCTGGGTCAATCCCTGCAGCCCCTGGAGCCGGGTCTCGAGCGCGCCGAGCTTGCTGCTGCGCAGCAGGTCGCCCTTGAGCGTGAGCGCGGTGAGCCGCGGCAGGCCCGCGAGCGCCGTCAGCGCAGACTCGGTCACGGGCGCCTGCAGCGAGGCCAACACCAGGACCTGCAGCTCCCGGAGCTGCGCCAACGCACGCCAGCCAGGCGGGGCCCAGTCGGTGCGGGGCCCGAGGTCGAGGTAGCGCAGCCCGCGACCAGGGAGCGCCTCGAGCAGCGCCGTGTTCGACTCCCAGAGCTCGAGCCCGGGAGGGCGCAGCGCGTCGAGGGTCTGCAGCGCGCTGGGGTGGGGCCCCTCACCCGGTCCCGGGGAGTGCTCGATCCGCAGGCCCCAGACCCAGTGCGCAGGGATCTGCCGCGGGCGACCCCGGCACGGCTCGGCGTAGGTCGCGCCAGGGGGTATGAACCAGATCGGGAAGATCGTCTCGGGCAGCGGGCGCGGGTCGCGGCGCTGAGCGCGGAGGAGCCTCGCCGGCAGCGGCAGCCCCGCCTGCTCGCGCGCGCGGAGCACGCGCTCCAAGGTCTCGGGGCTTGGGTCGCGCGCCCACGCGCGCTCGAGCTCACGCCAGGCCTCGTCCATGCAGCCTCCTCCCGCGCGACGCTACTCGGGGCGCATGATCGGGCAACCCCAGCCGTCGTACTGCCCCATGAACTCCTGGCACAGGCGCACCAAGCCGTAGCTCATGTCGTTGGCGGCGGCGAGGTCCACGGCGTGGACCCGCTGGAAGGGCACGCTCCAGGCGTCGTCGTGCTCTTCGTCGCGGGTGACCTCGCCGACCTGGAAGCCCTGGTTGCCGACGGTCGCGGCGAAGCCGCGGGCGGCCTCCTCGTCGTCGAACAGCGCGAGGTGATCGACCGGCCGCGGCACCGAGAGCGGGTCTCCGTGCTCGCGCAGGGCCTTGGTCAGCTGGCGGTTCGACATGTACTGCCAGCCGAGGACGTTGGGGTAGAGGAAGTCGGTGTATTGCTCCCACTCGGGGTCGTCGCGCTCCCCGGCCGTCAGCGGGTAGTCGGGGAACGACTCGCCGACGGCGTCGAGGCACTGGTCGAGGTCGTCGCTCGCGGGGGCGTAGAAGTAGAAGTGCCGCACGCCGCCGCCGCTCACGCGGCCCACGTAGAGCGCGCTCAACCCCGACCCCAGCGCCTCGTCGAGGGCGTCCTCGAGGTCGTGCAGGGTCTCGGCCTCCTCGGAGGTGGGGAGGCCGTTGGGCTGCGGCGCGTTGAACTGGATCTCGACCCGGATCGAGATCGGACGCCCCGGGTCGGGGGCGTGCTCGTGTGCGCCGAGGTCGACCATGACGAAGGACGTCACGCTCTCGATCACGCACTCGAAGAAGTCCCAGTTGTCGCTCAACCGCATGCGGGTCCGTCCAGCTCGGCCGCGCACCCCCGAGGCCCGCGACCGAGGCTCATTGGACCAAGCCCGGCCGGGGCGTGCGCGGATTTTTGCGCTCAAACCTCGTCCATGCCCAGGCGTCGCCGCGCGGCCGCGGTCGCGGGGTAGGGGCGCTCGGGAGGCAAGAGCGCCTGGGCCTCGGAGTGGCGCCCGGCCTTGCGCAGCGCGGCGAGCTTCCGCGCGAGCGGGGTCAGGTCGCGCAGCTCCACGAGCCACTCCTGCACGTAGGCGGGCACGATCGCCCGCCCCAGCCCGACCTGGATCGAGCGCTGGGTGAGCTTGGCGCCGCGCAGCGAGCGCTCGGGGTCCCACTGCACGCGGACCGCCGAGGCGTGGAGGGTTTCGCTCCAGGCCTCGGGGCTCGCGTGCAAGCCCGGGGTGTAGCTGCTGAGCGCCGCCTGCTCCAGCGCGCCGTCCCAGCCCGCGCGGGTGATCCGCACCGCGAGGATCCGCTCCTGCCCTGGCTTGCTCGCGTAGCCGCTGCGCTCCATGAGCCAGAGGAAGGAGGGCTTGATCCAGGTCATGCGGGTGAGCGAGAAGGGCGCGACGAAGCGCCCCGCGGCCAGCGCCGCGTCGGCGATCGCGGGCGAGTAGGCCTGGTAGACGACGATCGTCTCGCGGTCGAAGTCTGCGCGGATCTGGCGTTCTGGGGTCATGCGCTGTGGACTCGCTGGGGGGCCCCGGCTGTCGCCTACCCGCCCTCGCCCGACCTGGGCGGCTCGCCCTGCTCGCGCTCCCGCTCGTCCATGGGGTCGGGCTCGATCGGCTCCATGCGCGAGGCGACGTCGTCGCCCGAGGCCAGGGCCTCGACGCCCGACACCCCGCTCAGCCCCGAGGCGCGCGAGAGCTCCTCGAGCTCGGCGGCCTCCGCCGCCTTGGCCTGCGCGTCTTCCTTGGGCAGGAGCACGGTCAAGAAGAAGCAGGCCGCGGTGAAGGCGCTCCCGATCAAGACCAGCACGCGGAAGGCGCCGGCCTCGCTGAACAGGGCGACCCCCTCGCGGTCGGTGGCCTCGAGCAGCTTGTCGTAGAAGTTGGCGCCGACCACGGTCGAGAGCGAGACGCTGAGGTTCGAGAGCGACATGAGCAGCGCGAAGGCCGTGCCCGCGCTCGCCACGGGCACGAACTTGGCCGCGAGGTCGAGCTGCGTGAGGGTCGTGAGCATGCACACGAAGCCGTAGGCGATATAGACGAAGTAGGCCGAGACCTCGCCCACGTAGACGAGGAACGCGAGGTTCATGAGGATCGCGGTCACGATCGAGCCGTGGATCAACCACTTCAGCGGGAGCCGCGGCGCGTAGACGCCGTAGAGCACGGCCGCCACGATCCCGCTCGCCGACGAGACCGAGGAGAGCGTGCCCACGAACTGCTCGCTGAAGCCGAGCTGCTCGGTCTCGTAGACGTAGCAGACCGTCCCCGAGAAGGGGTTGAAGTTGAGCAAGAACAGGAACACCCCCACCGCGACCACGACCGGCGAGCGCGCGGTCTGCCAGATCGCCTTGAGCGCGTTCTTCAGCGAGTCCTTGTCGAGCTTCGAGGTCCGAGGCTCGTCGACGAGGAAGATCGCGAGCACGAAGGTGATCAGCCCGAGGGCCCCGCAGATCGCGAAGCCGATCCGCTGCTGCTTGTGCTCCGCCAGGAGCCCGCCGAGCGCGCCGGTCCCCAGGCCGGCCACGGTGATCGCCGTCCACTGGATCGACTGCAGGCGGCTGGTGATCCCCAAGGGCTGGCCCTTCTCGACCATGAGCCCGTCGGTGACCACGTCGCCGAAGGCGATCCCCACCGTGGGCATGAGCAAGAGCAGCATGAGCGTGGTGGTGTCCCCGGACTCGAGCGGGAAGAAGGCCGCCATGAGCAGCCCCACGGACATCATGAGGCTGGTCAGGATCAGGTAGCTCTTGCGGCGAGTCCCCGCGATCGGCACGAAGTCGGTGAGCAGGCCGAACAGCGGCTTGATCGACCAGGGGAGCCCCAGCCAGAACGTGAACATGGCCATGTCGCCCGCGCTGAGGTTCCAGCTGCGGAGCAACGAGTTGACCGGCTGGGCGACGAGGCCGGTGCTCGGCTCGCCCGCGCCCTGCACGAAGTAGAGCGCCGCGAACAGGATCCCCAGCTTCCGCGTCGCCCGCTGGCGCTCGGTCAGGTAGCCGCCCGGCAGCTCGCCGGAGGCCTCGAGCTGCGCGTGGAGCTCGCTCGCGCTCAGGTGCTCGCCGGCGTGCTTCGCGTCGCTCATGGGCTCTCTCGGCCCAGCGGGCGCTGGGGCTGACTTACTGGTTCGTGGGGTCGACCGCGCCGCTGACGCCGGTGGTGCTCGGGACCGCGCCGCCCGCGAGCTTCTTCAGCTTGAAGGTCACCTCGGCCGCGTCGGCGCTCTCGTCCTTGTAGTTGGTGGGGAAGATCCGCACGGTGAGCGCGCCCTTGTGCGCGAGGGACACGGGCACCTCGAAGCTGCGCAGGTGCCCCTCGACGTAGTCGTCCCAGAGCGGGGTCGCCTCGTCCGAGGCCTCGAGGGCCGCGGCGTCGTAGAGCTCGATCGCGTAATACAGCGGGTCGTGCGCCTGCTTCCAAGCGACCTCGACGCTCGGCGAGAGCAGCGCGCCGGGCTCGACCGCCTTGCCCTGCTTGGGCGAGGTGATCTTCGCCTCCGAGGGCTCCTCGACCGCGCCGATCGAGCGGATCGTGTGCGCGCACACCGCGCAAAACTTGGCCTCGCGCGACTCGCGCATGCGGCAGGCCTGCTCGGGGCGGTAGACGCCGGTGGCGTAGTAGCCGCCGCCCTCGAACACGCTGTCGACAATGTGCCTCCAACGCGCGCCGCTGGGGTCGGTGGTCAAGTTCGGGGTCAGCGCGATCTCCCAGTGCCCCGAGGCGGGGAGCGCGCCGTCGTATTCGCCGTACTCGTCGCCGAGCCCGAACAGCGCGTGGCCGAGCTCGTGCACGAAGGCGTCGGGGTCGATCGTGGGCATGCGCGCGCGCTTGCCGTCGGAGGGCATGTCGGCGTTGGCGCGCACGTGGTCGGGCTTCTCGACCACGTCGCTCAAGGCCTTGGGCCAGGTGCTCACGTCGTAGGCGCTCGCCGGCTGGAAGCGCGCGACGATCACGATCGAGTCGACGTCGGGGGCGACCTCCAGCGCGAGCGCGTCGGCGAGGGCGTCGTCGGTGACGAGCACGCCGTCTTCGTCGGTGTAGGAGCGGAGTCGGCTGTCGCGCGGCTTGCCGCCGGGCTTCCAGGAGACCGCCTCGCGGCTGGCGGCGAACACGAAGTGGAAGTTGAAGGTGTAGGCCTCGCGCATGGGGAAGGAGGTGTTGCCGAAGCGCAGCTTGCGCGCCATGAGCCGCGCCTGCTCGAAGAACAGCTCTTGCTCGCTGGCGGGATACCCCTCGGCGAGGAACACCAGGTCCCAGGCCTTGGCGTAGTCGGGCTCCTTGATCAGGCTCTCGAGCACGGGCGCCGGGAGCGCGGGCTTGGCGTCCTGGGCGGAGGCCGCCGCGCAGCACGCGACCAGGGCGACGAGGGTCCAGAGGCGCGTCACGCGTCGACCTCCAGGCGAGCCAGCGAAGACCAGCCCTTGGCCGCGCGCCGCTCGATCACGACCGTGCTCCGCCCGCGCAGGCGGGGCAGGCGCAGGCGCACCGAGCCCGTGTGCGGGATCCGAACGCAGCCGCGGGTGTGGCTGGCGGTGGCGTCGCAGGGGCAGAGCCGCGGCCAGGAGCAGGGCCCGGTGAGCTCGACCCCGTCGGGGTCGACGAGGCGGAAGCGCACCGCCGCGGCGTCGGCGGTGGCGGGGCCCACGGCGTAGGGCAGCGCGTCCTTGTGGATCGTGGTCACGACCTCGGCCGCCGCGGCGCCCACGCGCAGCACGACCCAGGTGGTGCCGCGGGGCCCGCCCTGAGCGGGGCCCTCCGCGTCGAGGGCGGGGAGGGCGGGGGCGGGCGCGCCCTCGACGTGGGCCTGAGCTTCGGCCTCGGAGGGCGCGGCGCCCCGGGGCACCTGTTGTGGGGCGGCCAGCCAGAGGACGAGCAAGAGCCCGAGGAGCGGGACTGCGATCTGCAGAAAACGTCTCACAGGAGCTTGGGTAGCGAACTCGAGACCAGCCGGATATTGCGACATGGCTAGGCTTATGCATTTCCTCGGGCAAATGCGTAGCCTGAATGGGCCGTTTCTCGAATCGAATTATGGGGATCGGAGAATTCTGCCCAGGAGCGTCCCAAACAGGGGCGCGGGCCGCACAAGCTTTTTCGCCTCAGCCCCTTAGCGCGTTGGTCAGGCCTCGGGCGCCCTCGGTCAGCGCGGCGCTCGCCTCCCACAGGCGCCGACACGCCTCCGGGTCGAGGGCGTGCGCGGCCGGCTCGAGGGGCGCGCAGCGCGCGAAGTAGCCTCCGCTGACCTCGGCGACGTCGGGGGACGCCGCGAGGTAGAGCACCGTCTCGGCCCCGGCTTCGGGACCGAGCATGAACGGCCGCGCGAGGGCGGCCGCGATCCGCAGCGGCCAGGGGAGGTTGCGCAGCAGGCCGCTGCGCACGGCGCCGGGGTGGACCGCGTTGGCCGTGACCCCCGGCGGCAGGCGCCGCGCCAACTCGACCGTGAACATGAGCTTGGCGAGCACCGCCTGGGCTCCGGCCCGCACCAGCCCGTAGCCGCGCTCGAGCTGCAGGTCGTCGAGGTCGAGCCGCACCCTGCGGTGGTATTCGCCGCTGACGTTGACGATCCGCGCCGGCGCGCCGACGCGCCCAGCGCGCGCGAGGGCCGGCAGCAGCGAGCGCGTGAGCAGGAAGGGCCCGAGGTAGTCGATCGCGAGGGTCGCCTCGAAGCCGTCGGGGGTCAGCTGGCGCGTGGGAAACAGCGCGCCCGCGCTGTTGACGAGCACGTCCGCCCGACGAAAGGTGCGCAGGTAACCCTCGGCGAACTCGCGCACCGAGCTCAGCGCCCCGAGGTCACAGCCCCGAACCCAGACCGTGGCCCCGGTCTGCTTGCGGATCGCAGCGGCCGTGTGCTCCCCGCGCTCGAGGTCGCGGGAGGGGAGCACGAGCTCGGCGCCGAGGCGCGCCAGCCCGAGGGCGGCGCCGTAGCCGATCCCGGAGGTGCCGCCCGTGACGACGCAGAGCGCGCCGTCGAGCCGCGGCAGCGGAGTCACGCCTACACGCGCAGCGCCTGGGCGCGGGCGAAGAACGCCTCGAGCTCGGCCACCGCCTCGGGGTTGACCCGGCAGGTCAAGAGCTTGCCCTCGAGCTCGGTGGTGATCAGGCCCGCGTTGACCAGCTCCTTGAGGTGGTGCGAGACCGTGGGCGCCGCGATCTTGAGCGTCTGCATGATCCCCTGCAGGAAGCACGCGTGCCCCTTCTCCTCGTAGTTCGCCTCCTGGCTGCTGAGGATCTCCTCGAACAGCCGGAACCGGTTGGGGTTCGAGAGCGCCTTGAACTTCTTGGCCAGTCGCTTTTGAGTCGAGTCGTCCATGACACTCCTAGGGGATCAACACGAGCTTACCGACCGTGGTCCCCGACTCCAGGTCGCGGTGCGCGTCGGCGACCTTGTCGAGGGGGTAGGTCGTAACCGGGGGGGGCTGGATCGAGCCGTCCTCGAGCCAGCCGCTGATCGCGTTCATGGCCTCGGCCATGAGCCAGGTCTCTTCGAACAGGTAGCTGAGGTTGAAGGCGAGCACGCTCTTGCTGCGGGTCGTCATGTCGAGCGGGTTGAAGCGCGGGGTGCGCAGGTAGCCCGAGATCAGCTTGCCCCACTTCGGCTTGCCGCCGGCCTTGGGCATCATGGTATGGAACCCATAGACGATCAGCTTGCCCGGCGTGCGCAGGTGCTCGTAGCTCTGCTTGAGGGTCGCCACGCCGTTGGCGTCGGCCACCATGTCGAAGCCGCCGGGCACGTAGCGCTCGACCGTGGGCCACAGCGGCTCCTTGGACTTGTCGACCACGTGGTCGCAGCCGAAGGCCTTCGCCGCCTCGACCTTGTGGCTCCCGCCGACCACACCCACGACCTCGCAGCCCACGACCTTCGCCAGCTGGACCAGGCTCCCGCCGACGCCGCCGGCCGCCGAGTGCACGAGCACCTTCTGCCCGGCGCGCGGGCGCGCGAGCTCGATCAGCCCGTAGTAGGCCGTGGCGAACACCGCCGGGACGGCGGCCGCTTGCTCGAAGCTGAGCCTGCTCGGGATCGCGAACACCTGGTGCCGCGGCACGCAGACCTGACTCGCGTAGCCGTTGAACAAGGTCACCGCCAACACCCGCGCGCCGACCTCGAGGTCCTCGACGCCCTCGCCGAGCGCGGCGACGGTGCCCGCCACCTCGAAGCCGGGGGTGATCGGCCAGCCGACGAACTCCTTCGCCGACGCGTAGAGGCCCATGCGCACAATGCAGTCGGCGTAGTTCACGCCGGTCGCCTTCACCTCGATCACGACCTCCCCCGGACCGGGGGTCAGCGCGGGCAGCTCCTCGAACTGCAGGCGGTGGTAGGAGCCCGCCTTGGGGATCGTCACCCGACGGTAGGTCGTGGCTTGGGTGGGGGTCTCGGTCGTCGTCATGGCTCTCGCTCCAGGCCGCTCTCTCCGTGCGACACTTCGAACATTATCGAACTATCTAACTGGAGTCCAGCAAGAAATCGGAGATCTCACGTAAGCGACCTGCTCGAAGGACCTTTCGCCGACGCGCTCGCGGCGCGCGGCGGCCCCGTCGGCGCGGATCCCAGAGCGCCACCCCCTCGCGCGGAGCCACGGGGAACGCCTCCCCCGGACCTGCCTCGCGAGCGCAGGATTCGCTCCCCGGCTCAGCGCGCCGCGGGCGCCGCGCTCGCTGGGTCGCGGGCGAAGGAGACCCCGACCGCGTAGAGGTCGAAGCCCCCGAGCCCGCCGGGCCGGTCGGAGCTGAAGAGCAGCAGGTCGTTGGTGAACTCCTCGGCGCGCACGAACACCGGGCGCCGCTCGTCGTGCTCGGTGTTGATCCCGGGCCCGAGGTTCTCGGGCGCGCTCCAGCCGCTCCCGTCGAAGCGCGCGCGGTAGAGGTCGTAGCCCCCGAAACCACCCGGGCGGTCGCTGGCGAACACGAGCACGTCGCCGTTCACGTAGGGGAAGGAGTCGTTGCCCTCGCTCGAGAGCGCGTCCACGCGCGCGTGCTCGACGACGCCCGCAGGCAGGTCTCCGGGGGTCCGCAGCCGAGCCTGGTAGAGGTCGAGTCCCGCGCCGCCCCGGTCGGTGGCGTAGAGCACGCGGTCGTCGCCGAGGGGGCTCACGTAGGCCTCGTAGAGCTCCGGATCGCAGAGCCCGGGCACCGGCGCGGGGGGCTCCGGGTCCGGGTAGGCCCGCTCCCCGCGGTAGTCGTAGACGCTCTGGGCGTCGATCCGCGGGCCGTAGCAGGCGTAGACGTCGTAGCTCCCCGCGCGGTCGCTGGCGAACAGGTAGAGCCACTCCTGCCACGGTCGCCGCCCGGGGAGGATCCGCGGACCGCGCTCGTTCGAGCCCGGCTGGCTCAGGTGCGCGGCGATCAGCGACGCGTCGATCACCCGGGCGTCCACGCGGTATTCGGCGTTCCACTGGCCGAACTCGACCCACAGCCGCCCGGGCACGAGGTCGAGGTCGGCGTCCTGACTCGCCCGCCCGCTCGAGAACAGGATCTCGGCCTGCACGTGGAGGCTCGGCGGCGCCGCGGCGTTGCGGTCGTCGTAGGGCGAGTTGAGCTCGGTCAGGTTCCAGGGGGTCACCGGGATCGGCGCCTCCCGCTGCACGATCTCGTAGCTCGGGTAGCACCCGACGCTCAGGCACGCGGCGAGGTAGAGCGGCGCGGCGCGAACGGTCATGGAACCTCCAGGGGCCAGGGTCTCACGCGCACTCGACCCGCGGGCGGCCCCGCGAATTCGCCGAAGAACTCAGGGGCCCTCCGGCGCGCCGTGCTCGGCGGGCAGCGCGTCGCTCACGCGCAGCTCGAGCGCGGCGGCGCGAAAGGCCTCGTTCGCGGCCGCGGCCGCTCAGGGGCCCTCCGGCGCGCCGTGCTCGGCGGGCAGCGCGTCGCTCACGCGCAGCTCGAG
>JAGQRJ010000139.1 GCA_020425635.1 Planctomycetota bacterium
CGCCTCGGCGGGGCCCGGCCGGCTGGCGTCGGGGTTGGCCTGCCGCGCCCCGGGCGCGAGCAGGCGCTCGGGGAGCTGCCGCGCGATTCGGTCGGTGCTCCGGTAGACCAGGTCGAGCAGCGGGGTGCGCTCGGGGTTGAGGCGCAGGCCGGTGGGCAGCACGATCCAGCCCGCCGCCAGGTCGTCGAGGCGGGCCTTGATCCGCGCCTCGGGGATCGTGAGCGCGCTGGCTCGCTCGATCTCGGCCGCCCCGTTGAGCCCGATCAAGTGCCCCTCGAGGTCGACGAGTGGCCCGCCGGAGTTGCCGCTGAAGATCGGGGTGTCGCTGCGCAGGGCGCCGTCGTAGTCGAACACCCCGTTGACCCGGTTGCCCGCGGTCGAGCCGGTGATTCGCCCGAGGCTGGTGACCGGCCAGTCGTCGCCGCGGTAGCCGCCCGGGAAGCCGACCCCCAGGACCCAGGTCCCGGCGCTGGGCTCGCTGCCGCGCCAGGTGAAGCAGGTCAGAGGAGCGCGCAGCGCCTCGGCGGGCTCGAGCAGCGCGAGGTCCTGGGCGTAGTCGATCCCCAGGCGACGCATCAGCCGCTGCTCACCGTCGGCCCAGCGACAGAGCGCGTAGCGCGCGCCGGCCACGACGTGGGCGTTGGTGATCACCCGGCCTCCGGGGGTGATCACCGCTCCTGACCCCATGCCCACCACGCCGACCACCAACACCGTCCGCGCTCGCGCCGACTCGGCCGCAGCGCTGACCTGGGCTTCGAGGGCCGCCGCGCTCGAGGGGGCCTCCTGGGCGAGGGTCGCGGCCAGGCAGGAGAGGACGAGGGCGGCGACGCGCGGCGCAGAGCGGGGGAACATGGGGCCTCCAGCGGGGACGGGCGGATCGGAACTACGCGCGGCGCGGGCCGGCGTTTGACCGCGCTCAGGTCCGGCGCAGGGCGACGACGGTCAGGTCGTCGTGCTGCGGACCGGGGCTGAACGCGGTCACCGCCTGGAGCACGCGCTCCACGACCGCGGCGGGGGAGGTGTCGGCGCCGCGGACCGCTGCGCCGACGCGCTCGAGGCCGAACTCCTCCCCCGAGGGCGAGGGGGCCTCGGTGGCGCCGTCGGTGTAGAGCACGATCACGTCGCCCGGCTGGAGGACCAGCGCGCGCTCCTGCAGGCGATCCCCGAGCTCGGGCGCCAGGCCGAGCACGACTCCCCCCGCGCGCATGAACTCCATTTGGTTGGTGCTCGGGCGATAGAACACGAGGTGCTCGTGGCCGGCGCCGGTGAACAGCAGCTCCCCGGTCTGCTGGTCGTAGCGCAGCAGGAGCATCGACACGAACAGGCCGGGCTCGAGGTCCCGGGCGAGGTGGCGGTTCATGCGCGCCAGGATGTCGCTGGTCCGCAGGTGCGACTCGGCCAGGGCGCGCAGCAGCGAGTGCACCGTGCCCATGACGAGGCCTGCGCCGACCCCCTTCCCGGCGACGTCACCGATGGAGACGATCAGCTCGCGGCGGGGCTCCTCGCGGTTGAAGAAGTCGTAGAGGTCGCCGCCGACCGAGCGCGCGGGGCGCGTCTGCCCGGCGAGCTCGAGCCCGCGCACCGGAGGCGTGTGCTGGGGGAGGAAGCGCCGCTGGATCTGCGAGGCGATCCGCAGCTCTTCCTCGAGGCGCTCGCGGCCCGCGATCTCGTGCATCAGGCGCGCGTTGGCGAGGGCGATCCCGGCGAGGTCGCCGAAGGCCCCGACGAGCTCGACCACCTCGCCGTTGTCGGCGAAGGGGTCGACCTGGGGCTCGTCGAGGTAGACCACACCGAGCACCTCCTCCTGCGCGGAGAAGGGCACGCAGAGGATCGACTTGAGCCGCATGTTGACCACGGACATGAACTGCCCGAGGTGCTCGTCGCCCGCGGCGTCCTGGGAGAGGACCGGGCGCCGCTGCGCGATCGCCTCCCGACAGATCTGCTGGGACAGCCGGCCCGCGCCGGCCTCCTCGCCGAAGCTCGCGGCCAGGTCGCTGCGCGCGACGGTGAGCTTGAGCTCGCCCGCTTCGTTGAGGATCAAGAACCCGCTCTTGGAGGGGACCAGGGAGAGCACCGCGTCGAGGATCCGCCCGAGGAGGGGCTCGATCTCGTGCTCGAGGTTGATCGCGCAGGCCACCTCGGCAAGCTTTTGCCAGCGCTGGTCGCCCGTGCGCCGTTGCTTCTTGACCTTGATCGTCCCGCTGTGGCCCGACTCCTGACCCGGGGGCACGGAGATCGCGGCGGGGACGGGGCGCGGGACCGGGCGCGCAGGCTCCGCGGCGGCCGGCGGGGTCAGCTCGCCGAGGGTCAGCGCGTGGGCGCTGGCGCGGGCGCGGAAGGTGAGCACCGAGCCGCCGACCCGGACCTGATCGCCCTCCACGAGCACCTTGTCCATGATCGAGACGCCGTTGACCACGGTGCCGTTGCGGCTGTCGCGGTCGCGGATCACGAAGCCCAGGGGGTCGCGGCGCTCGATCGAGAAGTGGTAGCGCGACACGTTCATGTCCCGCAGGCTGATGACGTTGTCTTCCGCGCGGCCGACCGTGATCAGGTCGGCGTCGAGGGCGACCTCGAAGGGTTGGCGCCCGGGCATGGACACGATCACGCTCGCTGGCATGTGCGAATGGTAGCCCGGATCCCGGAGGACCGCAGCGGCCCCCCTGGCTACTTCAGCGGCAAGAGCTCCCGCAAGGTGGGGGCGCAGCGCTTGGCCTGGTTGGCGTCGCCGGGCGCGGCGGGGGTGTTGAGGAACACGCAGTGCTCGAGGCTGCCCAGCGCGCTGACGCGGGCGCACTCGAGGACGCAGTGCCGCGCCTCTCCGCTGACGGTCAGCGCGCCATGGCTCACCGCGGTGCCGTGGTGCAGCTCGCCCGCGAGGGAGATCGCGCCCTGGGTGATCGAGAGCGAGTGCCCCAGCTCCCCGGCCACGGTCAACCTGCCGCTGGCGATCACGACCGAGTGCTGAACGTCGCCGTTGATCGTCACGTCGCCGTCGCACACCACCAGGCAGTGGTTCAGCGTGCCGTTGACGACCAGTCCGCGACACACCACCCGCGCGTGGTCGAGCTCGGAGTTCACGGCGAAGGCCTTGCCGTCTCCCACGGGCTTGCCCTGGGGCACGGTGCCGTTGACCGCGGCGCCGGTGGCCGACGCGGCCTGACGCTTGAGCTCGACCACGCGCTCGAGCAAGGGCCCGAGGTCTGCGGCCGCGCCCTGGTCGACCAGGGCCGAGAGCGAGATGGCCTCGCCTGGCGCCTTGGACGGCGCCTCGGGCGTGCCCGAATGCTCCGACTCCGCGGGCTGCGCGGGCTCCTCCACCGCGTCCGGGTCGGGGGCGCCTCCGGGCGCGAAGGAGTAGGACTGGAGCAGGAGGGTGCGGGTGATCGAGGTCGCGGGCGCCTTGACGACCTCGACCGACTTCACCGGACCCACGCCGCGGGCGTACCACACCGTGAGGCGGACCTCGCTCGCGGGCGCCTTGACCACGGCCGAGACGGGGACGGCCTCGAAGGTCCCCGCAGGCGTCTTCACGCGCTCGGCGGCGCCCACGAGGTGGTCCTCGACCTCGACCGTGCCGACGCGCACGCGCTTGGCGCTGCCCTTGGGGTCAGCGAAGTTCGCCGGGAGCAGGAACACGCCGTCGGTGTGGCTGTGGACGGTGATCGCGTCGGCGGTCGCGGAGACGACGAGGCGTTTGAACTCGCCCTTCCAGCCGAGCACGAAGGCTTGTTGGCCGTCGACCTGCACGCCCTCGACGCACACCAGCCGCGCGGTGCCGGTCGTGCGCGTCTTGACCCCGGCCGCCTGCACCTCCTCGGTGGTGGCGAACTCCCAGCGGTGGTCGGGCTCGAGGGGGAGGAGCGATTGGGCCTGGACTGGCGCGACGGCGGCCAACGCCCAGAGGAATCCTGCGATCGAACGGGACACGTGCCTGCTCCTTCGTTGGGCCGATGCGCGAGGGGCGCCTCGACGGCTCACTCAGCCTAGCGAAGGATTCGCTGCCGCGCCTGGAGCTAGAGGGTCTTCCAAGGTTGGCTGGGGGTCTCGATCAGCGGCTGGGCGTTGGCCTGGAGGAGCAAGGTCGGGTCGGCCTCCAGCTGCCGCAGCCCCAGGCGCAGGGCGGCGCGAATGATCGCGCTGCGCTTGAGCGGCAGGCTCGCGCTGACGCGCTCGATCTGTTCGATGTCCGAGTCCGCGACTCGGAGGGTGACCTGTTGAACGAGGGCATTCGTGTCTGCCATGTGCGCCTTCCTGTAAACCTTCTTGAACGATCGGGAAGAATTCCCGACCCGCTCTGCTCCCGCGACGACGCAAGTTCCTACCCCTAAGGAATAGCAGCGGAGTCTTGCACGCGCTCGCCGAAGGTAATGCGATTGGTGTGCCGGCGGGGGAGGAGCCGCAGCGCGAGGGCGCTGACGTCCTCGATGTAGGTGTACCAAACCGGGAGCCCGACCAGGGTGAACACGGTGGAGGTGGCCAGGCCGCCGATGACCGCGATCGCCAGGCTGTCGATGTACGCGCCGGCCACCGTGGGACCTGTAAAGCCGAGGGGGATCAGGCCGACCAGGGTCGAGGTCGCGGTCATGAGCACCGGGCGCAGGCGATCGGTGCAGCCGTTCAGCAAGGCGTCGACGCGGGATTGATTGCACCGCAATGCGTTCACGTGGTCGACCATCACGATCCCGTTGTTGACCACGATCCCCACGAGAATGATCACGCCGATGAACGCGACGGCGTCGAGCTCGTGGCCCTGCAGCCAGAGCGCCCAGAACGCGCCGCTGAAGGCGAGGGGGAGGGTGATCACGATCGCCAGCGGCTGCGAAAACGACTCGAACAAGGCCGCCATCAGCAAGATCACCACGGCCAGGGAGAGCAGCACCCCGCGGAGCATGGTGTCGAGGACGTCCTCGCGGTCGCGGCCCCAGCGCCCCCAGTCCCAGGAGGTCCCGGGGGGGAAGCGGAAGCCCTCGAGGGCGGCCTGGACGCGCGCCTTGCCCTCCTCGGCGTTGACCCCCTCCTCGAACTCGACCCCGAGTCGCGCGCTGGTCTTGCGGTCCTGCCGCCGAATGCTCGGGGGCACCCGGGCGAACTCGAAGCGGGCGACGGTGGCGAGGGGGACCACGATCCCGCCGGGGGCGGGCACCGGGAGCGCGTAGAGCGCGGTCAGGTCGCTGCGCGCCGTGCGCGCGTCGGGGCCGACGAGGAAGGTCAGCTCGCCTTCCTCGGCGACGTAGGGGCGCAGGCTCTGCCCGCGAAACGAGAACGCGACCACCCGCCCCACGGTCTCGGGGTCGAGCCCCACCGCGCGGGCGGCGTCGAGCAGGAGCTTGACCCGCACTTCGCGCTGCCCGTCGTCTTCGGGGGTGCGCACGTCGACGACCCCGGGCAGCGCCGAGAGCTCGTGGCCGACCTGGATCGCGAGCTCCTGCAGCGCCTCCGGGTCTTCGCCGCGCACGGTGACCCGCACGAGCTTCGGGCCGTCGCCGCCCCCGCGGTAGTCCCACATCTTCTCGCCCACCGAGAGCTTGACCCCCGGGATCTGCGGGAGGCTGTCGCGCAGCTTCTGCCGCAGCTCGGCGACCGAGGCGTCGTCGGTGTGGTCCGGCGGGAGGTAGAGCATGGACATCGTGCCCATGCGCTCGGAGTACCACGAGTAGACGTTCTCGTAGCCGAGGTGCTCGCGGTTCTCGTCGAGCCACGCCTCGACGATCTCGACGTAGCCCTCGAGGACCTCCTTGCTCGCCGCCTGGTCGACGTCGTAGGCCACGCGCACCGCGCGTTGGCGCATGCGCGGCTCCCCGGACTTCTCCAGGCGCGAGAGCGGGTAGACCGCGCTGGCCGCCAACAGCAGCAGGGCGCCGAGGGTCAGGGTCCGGTGCGCGAGGGTCCAGCGCAGCACCGCGCGGTAGCGCGGCAGGCTCCACTCCAGCAAGCGGCCCATGTCGGTCGGGGCGCGCTCGCGGATCCGCGCGGCGCAGAGCGGAATGAAGGTGAGCGAGAGCAGGAGCGAGCAGGCGACGGTGAGGCAGATCGCGAGGGCCACCCCGCCCATGTAGATCGTGAGCGTGCTGGTCGGGGTGACCAGCAGCCAGCTCCACACGATCACCGTCGTCGCGGTCGAGGCGACCACGGCCATCAGCACCTGGCGCGTCCCCTCGCGGGCGGCGGTCAGCGGCGGGACCCCCTGGGCGCGGAGGCGGTAGATGTTCTCGGCGACCACGACCGCGTTGTCGACGAGCATTCCGACCCCGAGCATCAGGCCCAGGAGCGTGAGCACGTTGAGGTCCTGTCCGAGGAGGTAGAGCCCGCCCGTCGCCACGAGCAGCGAGAAGGGGATCGCCGCGGCGACGATCAGGGTCGTGCGCAGGCTGCGCAGGAAGAACAGGAGCACGAGGACCGCGAGCAGACCGCCGATCAGCCCCGCGTCGCGCAGGCCCTTGAGCGAGTTGAGGATCTCCTCGGCGGCGTCTTGCCAGATCAGGAAGTGGATCCCGTGCACCGCGGGGTCGCTCTGGATCTCGTCCAGGCGCTGCTTGATCCGCGCGACGGTCTCGACCGTGTTCGCGCGCGGCTCCTTGTAGACGTCGATCCCGACCGCGAACTTGCGGTCGAGGTGACGCCCGTAGTCCAGCCGGGGCTGGGCGCGGGTGACCCGCGCGACCTCGCTCAGGCGGAGCCCTTTGCGCAGCTGGAGCTGCTCGAGCGCGCTGATGTCGCGGAAGCGGCTCCACACGCTCACGTCCAGACGACGCGCGGCGCGCAGCGCGCCGAGGTCGAGGTCGAGGTTGTTGGCCTCGAGGTCGGCCACGACCTCCTCGACCGTGATCCCGTGTCGGCGTAGCGCGGGGATGTCGAGCTGGACGCGGACCTCCTGCGGCTCGACCCCGTAGAGGTCGACCCGGGCCACCCCACGCACGCGCTCGAGCGGCTGGCGGATCGCGCGGTCGAGGAGCGGCCACGACTGGCTGAGGTCGCGCGCGGCGGAGATCCGACCCTGGAGGATCGCGCCGCTGGCGGGGGTCGAGACGTCGCCCTCGACCTTTATGTAGCGGACCTCGCGCGGGAGGTCTCCCCGGGCCCGCTCGACCGCCTCGCGGACCTCGAGCCGGAGCAGGTCGGGGTCGCGGTCCCAGCCGAAGCGCACCTGCAGCGAGCCCTGGCCGGGCTGCGCGCGGCTGGTGAGCTCCTTGATCCCCGGGATCGTGGCGACCTCTTCCTCGAGGGGCCGCACCAGGCGGTCGAGGACCTCGAGCGGCTGGCCCCCGGGGAAGTTCGCCTCGACGTCGACCTCGGGCTCCTTCACGATCGGCATGAAGCCCAGCGGGAGGTCCATGAGCGCGGCCGTGCCCAGGACCATGCAGCTCACGAGGAGCATCAGGGTCGCGACGGGGCGATCGATCGGGAGGTCGGCCAGTTTGCGCAGGGGGCACCTCGAGGGCCGGATCCTACCCCGGGCTCGCGCTTCGAGGCAGCCTGGGGCCCGGTCGAGCGCGGACGCATGGCGTTGCGGGGATCCAGTAGACTCTGCGGCGTGAAGCGTACCCTGGTGGCATTGGTGGTCGGGCTCAGCGAGTCGCTGATCGGGGAGGACACCCCCGCGATCCGCGCCCTCGCCGAGCGCGGCTGGGTCGCGCCGATCGACCCCGTGCTCCCCGCGGTGACCTGCACCGCGCAGGCCACCTACGTCACCGGGCTGCCCCCGAGCGGGCACGGGGTGGTGGGCAACGGCTGGTACTGGCGCGACCGGGCCGAGGTCGCGTTCTGGAAGCAGAGCAACGCCCTCGTCCAGGGGCCCAAGCTCTGGGACCTCGCCCGGGAGCGCGACCCGGCCTTCACCTGCGCGACGATGTTCTGGTGGTTCAACATGTTCGCCGACGTGGAGTGGTCGGTGACCCCGCGCCCGATCTACCACCACGACGGTCGCAAGGGCGCGGACGTCTACGCCGGGCCGCCGGAGCTGCGGGCTCGGCTCAACCGCGAGCTCGGCCGCTTCCCCTTGTTTCGCTTCTGGGGCCCGGCGACCAGCATCGAGTCCACCCGCTGGATCGTCGACGCGACCCTCAGGGTGCTGGCCGAAGAGCGACCGACCTTGACCCTGGCCTACCTCCCGCACCTCGACTACGACCTCCAGCGCTACGGGCCGAGTGCCCCCCAGAGCCGCCGCGCGCTGCGCGAGGTCGACGCCGAGGTCGGGCGCCTGATCGAGGTCGCCGACCGCGACGGGCTCGAGCTGATCCTGCTCTCCGAGTACGGGATCGAGCCGGTGTCGCGGCCCGTGCACCTGAACCGGGTGCTGCGCGAGGCGGGTTTCCTCGTCCCCTGGCTCAACGACGACCGCTGGGAGCTCCTCGAGCCCGGGGCGTGTCGGGCCTTCGCCGTGGCCGACCACCAGGTCGCCCACGTCTACGTGCGTCGCCCGGCCGACCTCGAGCCCGTGCGCGCGCTCCTCGCGCGCACGCCCGGGGTGGCGCAGGTGCTCGCGGGCGAGGCCCGCGGCGAGCTCGACCACCCCCGCGCCGGCGAGCTGGTGTGCGTGGCGGAGCCGGGCGCCTGGTTCACCTACTACTACTGGCTCGACGACGCCTTGGCCCCAGACTTCGCCCGCTGCGTCGAGATCCACAAGAAGCCGGGCTACGACCCCTGCGAGCTGTTCCTGGATCCGGCGCGGCGCGCCCCGAAGCTGCACATGGCCTGGAAGCTGCTGCGCAAGATCCTCGGGTTCCGCTCGGTGTTCGACGTGATCGGCCTCGACCCGAGCCTCGTCGGCGGGAGCCACGGGCGCCCGCCGAGCGACCCCGCCGACGGGGCGGTGTTCGTGAGCGGGAGCGCGGCGGGCGCGCGGTCGCGGGTCGCGCCGACCGAGGTGCAGGGGTTGATCCTGGAGCGAGTGTTCGCAGGGCAGGGCGCGTGAGCGCAGAGCAGGAGGGCGTCGTGCAGCTGAGCGCGGTGATCGGCAATTCTCAACGACTCGACGGGGGGGCGATGTTCGGCAACGCGCCCAAGGCGCTGTGGACGCGCTGGATCGAACCCGACGCGCAGAACCGGATCCCCCTCGCCTGCCGAGCGATGCTGATCGAGGAGCCGGGCGGGCGCCGGGTGCTGTGCGAGACCGGAATCGGCGCCTTCTTCCCCCCCGACCTGCGCGAGCGCTACGGGGTGGTCGAGGCCGAGCACGTGCTCTTGCGCTCCCTCGAGGAGCTCGGCCTGAGCCACGAGATGATCGACGTGGTGGTCCTGAGCCACCTGCACTTCGACCACGCGGGGGGCTTGCTGCGGCCCTACGCCGAGGGCGCGGAGCCCGAGCTCTTGTTCCCCAACGCGCGCTTCGTGGTCGGGCAGCGGGCCTGGGAGCGCGCCGCCGACCCGCACCCGCGAGATCGGCGCTCGTTCATTCCCGAGCTGCTGCCCTTGCTCGAGGGCTCGGGACGGCTGGAGCTGGTCCAGGACGGCGCGACGAGCCCGACCTTGGGATCGGACTACCGCTTTCACCTGAGCGAGGGGCACACGCCGGGGCTGCTCTTGCTCGAGGTCGCCACCCCCCGGGGACCGGTGGTCTTTGGCGGCGACCTCGTCCCGGGGGTCCCCTGGGTGCACGTGCCGATCACCATGGGCTACGACCGCTTCCCCGAGCAGCTGATCGACGAGAAGGCCGCGTTGCTCGCGGACCTGCTCGCGCGCGACGGCTGGCTGTTCTTCACCCACGACGCGGGCGTCGCCCTCGGCCAGATCGCGCGGGACGACCACGGCAAGTTCTTCGTTCAGAACACCTTAGCGGCGCCGCGTCGCTGGCCGAATGCAGTGCAAAATTAGGCACACATCACGTTGCGCAACCATGAATGTCAGGGCAACATGCGGCGTCCTGAAGACAGCTTTCAATCCACGAGGGCGGCGTTCGTCCGCCCCGCAGCGTTTCGATTCATTAGGAGATTTCAAATGCGTATTGCAGCACTGTTTTGTGTCGCTCTGCTCGTCCCCGGCGTGTGCGTCGCGGGCAACGTCGACAACCCCGAGTACAAGGCTTGGAGCAAGTTCGGCGTCGGCTCGATGGTCGAGTACAAGGTCCAGAGCGAGGCCGCCGGCACCAAGACCGAGTCGACCATGACCACCACCCTCGTCGAGAAGACCGACGAGAAGATCGTGCTCGAGACCAAGACCAAGATGGTCGTCGCGGGCAACGAGATGACCATGCCGGCCCAGAAGCGGGACGTCCCCGCCACCATCGACCAGCCGGAGGGTCAGGGCGACGGCCCCGAGGCCACCGAGGGCAAAGAGGACGTCGAGGCCGCGGGCAAGACCCTGAGCTGCAAGACGACCGAGACCGTCAACGAGTCGAACGGCATGACCACGACCTCGAAGGTGTGGCAGTGCGCCGACGTCCCCGGCGGGATGGTCAAGATGACCTCCAGCACCGAGGGCTCGGTCAGCAGCGTCACCGAGATGAACCTGGTGAAGATGGAAGCCAAGTAGGCTTCTTCCCTTCGCTTCTCGGATCGGGCCCCGCCGCGAGGTGGGGCCCGCTCCATGTACGGACCCCAGAATCCCGGGTAGCATGCGCCCATGCGGTGCCCCTTCTGCAGCGACAGCCGGTCGAAGGTCGTCGACTCCCGCGAGTCGGCGGCGGGGGAGGCGATCCGCCGTCGTCGCGAGTGCCTCGCCTGCGAGCGGCGCTACACCACCTACGAGCGCGTCGAAGAGGTCTCGCTGCGGGTGATCAAGAAGGACGACCGCCGCGAGGCCTTCGAGCGCGGCAAGATCGTGGCCTGCCTCGAGCGCTCCTGCGAGAAGCTCCCGGTGAGCGCGGAGGCGATCGCCGAGCTGGCGGAGTCGATCGAGCAGGAGGTGCGTGAGGTCCACGAGCGCGAGGTCAGCTCGCGCTTCATAGGCGAGCTGATCATGATGCGCCTGCGCGCGCTGAACAAGGTCGCCTACGTGCGCTACGCCTCGATCTACCGCGAGTTCCGTGAGCCCCAGGACTTCCTCGACGAGCTCAAGCCCCTGCTGACCCCCGACGAGCTCGGCCTGGGGGGAGCCGGCTAGGTGGCGGTGCCGCCGCGCTGGGTGAAGAAGGTCGACGGTCGAATCGAGCCCTTCGACGAGAGCCGGATCGCGCGCGCGGTGCTCCGCGCCGGTCGCAACGCCGGGCGCGAGGCCGAGGTCGAGCGCCTCGCGCGGGAGATGGCGCGCAGCGTGACCTTGTTCCTCGCCAAGCAGGACGAGCGCACCCCGCGCACGGCGCTGATCGCGAGTGCGCTCGAGGCGGCGCTCTCCGAGACCCGCCACGAGTCGATCGCGAGCGCGGCGCGCGAGTTCCGCGACTGGCGCCGGCGCCGGGGCTCGGAGGTCCGGGTGCACGCCCCGCGCCCAGGCGGGAGCTCTCCGGTCGAGGTGCTCTCCTACGGCGGCGCGCACCCCTGGAGCAAGCGCCGGATCGTCGAGGTCCTGGTCGAGAAGGCCGAGCTCGCGCGAGAGTCGGCCGAAGACGTCGCCCGGGCGGTGGAGGAGCGCGTGTTCGCGGCGGGGCTGAACCAGATCAGCACCACGCTGCTGCGCGAGCTGATCGACGCGGAGCTCTTCGAGCGCGGGTTCAGCGCCCAGGTCGGGCGGCTCGAGGTGATCGGCCTGCCCAAGGAGGACCTCAAGCGCCTGACCTTCGTGGCCCAGGCCGGCTCGCCGATCGCGATCGAGGACCAGATCACCCGGGCCACCTTGACCCGCTTCGCCCTGGACGAGCTCGTGGGGCGCCAAGCGGCCACCGCGCACCGGCGGGGCGACCTGCACCTGGTGGGCCTGGGGCGGCCGTATCGCCCCGCGGCCAGCGGGGTGTGCGTGCGCGCCCTGGTCGACGCCACCGCCCCGGCGCGGGCGCCCGACCTCGTGCGGCGCCTGATCGGGGTGTGCCGGACCGCGCACTGCTCCTACGAGTCGAGCTTCGCCCTGGTCAACGTCGAGCGCGGGCTGGCCGGCCTGGCCAACGCCAGCGACCTGCAGATCGTGCTCGAGCTCCTGGTGGCCGCGATCGCGGCCCCCGAGAGCGAAGACCTGCGCCCGAGCCCGGAGTGCCTGCTGGCCTTGGACCTGGCCCCGGAAGACCCCGCGGAGCAGCGGGTGGTGGAGATGCTGCTCGAGCTGTTCCAGGCGCTGGGGTCGGAGGCGCACGGGGTGCGGCTCGTGCTGCGCTACTCGGGGCGACCCACCGAGGTCGCCCGGGAGCGCCTGCTGCGCGCCTTCGAGCTCGCGCGGGGCGGCAGCCGCTGCGACCTGGTGCTCGGGGCGCAGCCGGGCCCCACGAGCCGCGGCTTGATCCCTGAGGTCGTGGCGCTGCAGACCGCGATCCTGAACCTCGCGGGGATCGCGATCGCGGCGGGGCGCGGCGAGCGCGAGCGCTTCTCGCTGGGGCTCAACGCGGCGGTGGAGGCCGCGCTGACCGCCTTTCACAACCGCCGCCGGCGCGGGTTCGCCTCGTGGGTGCGCCCCGCGGCGCCGCTCTTCGGGCGCTCCGACCCGCAGCACCCGAGCGTGGGCCCCCTCGACCACCGGCGGCTGACCGACTGCATTGGGCTCGCCGGCCTCGACGCGGCCCTGCGCTACCTCACCGGCGAGGGGCCCACCGAGAACGCGCGGGTCGCCGACCTAGCGTGCGAGGTGCACGAGGAGGTCCGCCAGCGCGCGTCTCAGGTCGGCGCGCGCCTGGGGCTCGGGCAGGTCGTGGTGGAGGACGTGCCCAACGGCGACGTGGGGATCTTGCTCGCCTCGAAGGACCTCGAGCGCTTCCCCGACGCGGCCGAGCTGCTCGCGGGCTCACCCGACTGGGACACCGGGGTGCGGCTGGTGCCGCGCGAGGGCGAGACCCCGGGGGCCGACCTCGCGCTGCGGCTGCGGCTCGCGGCAGGCGGGGGCAGCCCGCTCTACCTGGCGCGCCCGGTGCTGGCCGCGGCCAGCGACGCCGAGGGGATCGTCGATCAGATCCTGGCTTACTTCGCCGGGTAGAGCCAGAAGTCGGCGGGGTAGATCCGCGCGACCCACTCGTCCTCGCCCTCCACCTCGCGCACGTAGCGCTCCCAGCCGGCGAGCAGGGGCTCGTTGGCGATCGTGAGGAAGGCTCCACCGACCTCGCGCGAGCGGGGCCCGAAGCCGACCAGCACGGAGCCGACCGCCCGCTCGTAGCGCGCGCGGACCGCCTCCCACAGCGTCGGGTCGGCGCGCAGCGCGAGCAGCGCGTCGCGCTGCCGGCGGACCGCGTCGGGGGTCTGCCCGTCGAGCTGATCGGCCGCCGCGCCGCCCGCCCGGGTGGCGAGGTGCTCGCTCATGCGGTGCGCGGAGACGAGCTGCGCCAGGGCGTAGTCGCCGAGCGCCGCGGAGTGCCGCGCCGGGTCGCGGGCGAGCTCGACCACGAAGCGCATGGTCTGCGCCGGGTCGGGGCAGCGCTCGGCGTAGTAGGACATGCGGCCCCAGGTCGGCGAGGGGCGGACCCCGTTGGAGTAGGCCAGCCCCGCGCCCCAGGTGCGCATGAAGAAGCCGTGTGGCCCGGCGCCGGAGTCGAGGGCCGCGGCGAGCTGCGCGAGCAGGTCCTCGCGCTCGCAGCTCAGGGGCGACCCGAGCGGGGCCGAGAACACGCACACCCCCGAGGCTCCGCTGGTGTGCACCAGGCCATTTCGGTGGTGATCAGCGGGTAGGCGATGCCGTGGCGTTCGAGTGTCGTCATGCGCGCGCCGTAGTGGCGGTGCGGCATGGCCGTCAGGAGCACGATGTCGATCGCTTCGTCCAGCGCGCCGAGCGTGTCGAGCGCGCCGGTTGCCGGCGTCTGCCAGTCGGCCTGGGCATCGAAGAAGCCGGCGAGCAGCGCGCTCACCTCCTCCTGCGGCGCCACCGCACCGGTGCCGCGGGCGCGGATATTGCCGGTGAGTTTGAAGCTGTCGGTCTTAAGTTCCATGCCCTGCGTTTCCAGCCAGGCCATGAAGGGGCGCACGAATTCCAGCAGCACGTCGTCGACGTCGCAGACCAGCAGCGGGCGCGTGCCCGTGGCGAGCGCGGCGATCTGGCGCGCGGTTTCCGGATCGTCGCTCATGGCGCGCGCTGGTACTCCTCTTCGCCGCCTGGCAGTGCCTGTTTGGCGGCCATGACGGCGGCGGGCGCGACGCCGCTCGCCTCGGAGAAGGCG
>JAGQRJ010000140.1 GCA_020425635.1 Planctomycetota bacterium
CCACGCCGCCGCCCGCGACGGGACGGTACACCGTCGAGCCCCGCCTCGATCCCCTGAGCGGGCGAGACGCCTACGTCGACGGCTTCGAGCTCTACACCAACGACAACTTCGGCGCGGACCTGGGGATCATGACCGGCGTGCGCAAGCGCGGCTCCTCCTCGGCGCCGCGCCTGGGCTTCGTCGCGTTTCCCCTCGAGCAGCTCCCGCCCGGCGCCGAGATCGAGTCGGCGACCCTCGAGCTGAGCTCGGACCCGCGCCCGCTCGAGTTCGCCCTCGAGGTCTATCGCGTGCTCGGCCCCTGGGTCGAGGGCGCCAACGGGCTCGACGACTCCCTCGACGGGGTCGCGTGGGGGGAGGGCCCGCAGCCGCTCAACGACCCGGGGTTCGCTCGCCCCACGCTCGAGGCGCGACCGCTGAGCCGCTTCGACGGCGCCCCCGTGCCCGCGCGCTGGGACGTGACCGCGGCGGCGCGAGCCTGGCTCGCCGACCCCGCGAGCAACCACGGGCTCTGCGTCGCGCCGACCCTCAGCGAAGCCGAGGTGGCCGAGCTCGAAGACGGGTCGCACTACCGCAGCTTCCGCAGCCGCGACTCGAGCAGCACCCGCGAGCGCCCCTGTTTGCGCGTGACCTACCGCGGCGCAGCTCCCCGCGCACCCGAGCCCTACGCCGTGCGCCTCGCGGCGCACCGCGCGGAGACCGCCGCCGCGTTGCGAGCGGCGTCTCGGCTCGCCCCCGACGCCAGGCTGACCCGAATCACCGAGCTCCTGGTCGCGGTGCCCTCGGACGTCGAGCTGCGCTGCGCGCGGATCCGCACCTTGCTCGAGCTCGGTCGCTTCGAGGACGCGATCCACGAATGCACGGCGTTGGAGCGAACCCACAGCGCTCCCTACCCCCCGGTGGCCATGGAGGCCGCGGCCCAGATCCTGCGCGAGCCGCGGCTCGCAGCGGAGGTGCGACGCGCCGACAAGCTGTGGTTGGTGTGGAAGACCTACTGGTCCTTGCTCGACGCGGAGCACGTCCCCGTCGAGGTCCACCCCCCGCGGGACTTCCGCCTTTCGGCCCTGCAGACGCGGATCATGGTCTACGACGAGTTCGAGCTCGTCGTCGAGCACTACCGGCGCGGGCTGGCGCTGTGGCCCGGCGCCCGCGAGCTGCAGGAGGAGTTCGCGGCCCTCCCGGAGCTCTGCCTGCAGATCGCGCGGGCCCTGCGCGAGCAGCCGGCGACGGTCGAGCGCGGCCGCCGGGTCGCCGCGGAGGCGCTGCGCGCCTTGCCTTGCACCCTGGTCCAGGCCCGTGAACTCGAGCAGCTCGCGCGCTGAGGCCCTCAGGCGAGGGGCGTCGGCGCGCCCCTCGCGCTCGCGCGTTGGCGCGCGGGGCTCTGGCGGTAGCGCTGCGCCCACTGCTCGGGGCGCGCGTCGCGCAGGCGCTTGAAGATCAGCGCGGCGTCGGGGACCTCGAAGTGCGCGAGGGCGTCGGCGAGGCTCCCGGCGAAGGCCAGGTGCCCGCGGACGACGATCACGAGCTGGTGGGTGAGGTCGAGGGAGTCGGTCGAGTGCGTCGTGCAGAGGATCGCGCGGCCCTCGTCGGCGAGCCGGCGAAACAGACGCATGCTCGTGCGCTCGAGGTCGGGGTCGAGGCCGCTGGTCGGCTCGTCGAGCAAGAGCACCGGCGGGGCCAGGATCAGCTCCACCCCCAGGCTCGCGCGCTTGCGCTGCCCCCCCGAGAGTCGAGAGATCCGCACCTCGGCGCGGTCCTTCAGCTCGATCGCCGCGAGCACGCGTTCGACCGCGGCGTCGACCTCCGCCTCGGAGGTCCCGGCGGGGAGGCGCAGCCGCGCCGCGTAGCTCAGGGCCCGCCCGAGGGGCAGCCCGGTGTGAATGATGTCGTCCTGCGGGACGCTCCCGATCGTGGCCGCGGCCTCCGCGGAGCTCAGCGCGTCGAGGGGCTGGCCGTCGACCAGCACCTCGCCCCCGTCGGGGAGCATGACCCCGCCCAGCGCCTTGAGCAGCGTGCTCTTCCCCGACCCCGAGGGGCCGAGGAGCGCGACGAGCTCGCCCCGCTGGATCCCGAGCGAGATCCCGTTGAGGATTTGGATCCCGCCTCGGGAGAGCTTCAGGTCGCGCGCAGCGAGAAAGGGCGTCACCGGCTCAGCCCGCGGAGCGGCTAGGCCGCGTCCCGGGCTATCGCCACTCGGTGCCCACGAGGAGGTTCTCCTCCACGTGCGCGCGGCGGTCCTCGTCGGCGCGGGTGACCTCCACGACCTCCAGCACGTGCCAGCCCTTCTTCGAGCGGAACACCGGGGTCCGCGCCCCAGGCTGAATGTCCCCGCCCGCGGCGAGGTTGGCGATCGCGGCCATGAAGTCCGGCCCGTAGCGACGCTCGGTCTCGCTGAGGATCATGGCGCCCACGGCGCCGTCCTTCTTGGCGCTGGGCGCGTCGCTGTATTCCTCGGCCAACTCGGAGAAGCGCTCGAGGATCCCGCTGAAGCTGGGGCGGGTCTCGTCGTCCTCCGCGAAGCGGTCTTCGAGCCACTCCACGAGCTCGGCGCGAGCCTTCTTGAGCTTGGCCTCGCTCCCGCGCATGTGGAACACCTCGAGGTTCGGGGTCAGCGTGGGGTCGTCGCTGCCGCCGTCGTAGCGGTAGCGCTTGCAGGCGAACCAGTGCCAGGTCTTGCCCTCGGGGCCGTCGACCTGCACCGGGTCCGGGGTCCACGAGGGGTCGTCGAGGTATTCCTCGCCGGGTCCCTCCCACTCCACGGGCTGCGAGAACGCGGCGCGCTCGAAGGCCGTGGTGAAGTCGACCGCGAACTCCTCGCCCCGGGCCAGCAGCTCCTCGCTGTCGCCGTATTCGCTGGCGACGGCGCTGAAGGGCTTGCCCGCCTCGAGCTCCTTCAAGGCCTTCTCGAGCAGACCGCGCGAGATCGCGTTGGCCTCCTCGCGCTTCGCCTCGGGCAGCCCGCGCAGCTCGGGGTCGAACTTCACGAGCAGGTGCCGGAAGACGCGCTGCCGACCCTTGTCCTCGACGTATTCCACGAGGTGCAAGCCCTCGCTGGACGTGATCGGCCCCGAGATCTTGCCCTTCGGCAACTCCCAGATCTCGGCGTCGAACTCGAGGCCGTAGGCGCTGCTCAGGGCGTCGGGCTCGACCGGGGGCAGCTCGCCCCCGAGGCTCGCGGTCTCGTCGTCGCTGAAGCGGAGCACGACCTCGCCCCAGGTCTCGCCGCCGGCCAACGCCTCCTGGGCCTGCTTGATCCGCTCGCGCGCGGCCTCCTCCAGCCAGGCGCGGAGGGTGGTCTCGTCGGCCGGGAGGAACACCTGCCGCACCTTGAGCCCCGTGATCCCCTTGGGTCCGTCGCGGAGGCTGAGCGAGTAGTCGATCTGCTCGGGGCCGATCCCCTTCGCCTCGAGCAGCACCTGGCGCGCCAGGCGCGAGGCGTACTCACTGCGGGTCGTGCTCAGCAGGTCCTTGCGCAGCTGCGGAGCTTGCACCTGGAACGCCTCGCCGCCGTCGGCGTCGATGCGCTTGGAGACGCGCCACATGACCGCCTGGGCGCCGTCGGGGTCCTTGACCACACCTTGGTAGTCGCCGCCGACCTTGGCCTCGGCGCCGAAGGCCTCGGCCACGAGCACCGTCGCCTGCGGGACGCCTTCGAGGGTCAGCTCGGTGCGCGCGAAGGGCTGGGTCTCGAGGGTCTCGAGCCCGTTCTCGCGGACCCAGGCCGCGATCTGCTCGGAGCTCGCGTGCTTGAGCTCGCTGTTGCGCGCGCGCTCGGCCCAGTCTCGGGCGCGCTCCAGCGCGCGGTCGAGGCGGACGTCGGCCTTCAGCTCGTCTTGCACCTCTTCGTAGGGCTTGGTGCGCGGCGGGGTCGTGCCCTCGAGGCGATAGACCACGTAGCCCGCGCCGTCTTGGCGCGGGTAGATCTTGCTCCAGCTGCCCTTGGCCGCGAGGAGCACGCTGTCTGCGGCCTCGCCCAGGAGCGGGTGGCTCTCGAGCTGGGCGAGGGTCAAGCCCTCGTCCTCGAACTTCTCGGTGTGCAGCTTGAAGGAGGTCACGTCGGCGTCGACGTTGGCCTTGTTGAGCGAGAACTGCGGCCAGTCGTCCCACTTCTTCATGGCCGTCAACGCGTCCTTGAGCGCCTGCTCGGCCCCCTGCGCGCCCGTCTTGTCGGCGTCGCTGACGTGGTCGCTGCTGACCGTGGCGATCGTGTGCAGCTTGTAGGCGCGCGGGGTCTCGTAGCGGATCGTGTTGCGCTCGTAGAAGCGCTTGCGCTCACGCTCGCTCCCGTTGACGTAGTCGTTGCGCACGCGCTCGCGAATGTCCTCGTAGCGCGGGGTGTTCGCCGTGCGGATCGCCGCGGAGCGGAGCACGAACCAGGCCTCCTGGGCGGTGTTCGCCCGGGCGCGGAGCACGTCGGAGACGCGCGCGGTGTCGGTCGTCCGGTTGAACCACTGGCCGGCCGCCTCCGAGCCGATCAGCTTGTGTCCGCGCACGTCGTCGAACTCCAGCCGCCCGGTGCGGCCGTGCTGCACGTCGGCCGAGAACCGCTGGCCGACGGCGCTCGCGATCGCGGCCAAGTCGGGCTCGCCCGCGGCGCGGACGGCCTCGGTCACGGCGAAGGTCACGGCGTCGACGCGCTCGAGGGCGCGCTCGCTCAGCACGAGCTCGACGATCTTGTCCTCGCCCGCGACGGTCAGCTGACGGGTGCTGACCGGGGCGCCTTCCTGCTCCAGCGCCTTGACCTGCGACCAGTAGGTCGTGGCGATCGTGTCCAGGACGTCGGGGTGGTCGTCGTAGTTGAGCACGCTGCCCGAGTCGACGGTCGCCAGCCCCTCGGCGCGCGCGACCTCGGTCGCGGCGGCGATCCCGGCCTCGGTGAGCACGAAGCTGTCGACGTAGGCCACGCCAGCCGCGCGGCCCATGGTCTCGAGGCGATCGAGGCGCTTGGTCCAGGCGACGTAATCGGGGTCGTCGGGGGTCGGCCCGGCCGACTCGAGCTTCGCCGAGGCGACGGAGTAGGCCACGTATTCGAGGTCTACGAGCCGCGGCTCGTCGTAGTCGGCGCGCGAGGCCTCGTAGTAGTCGTCGACCTGCTCCTGGCTGACGTAGGCCAGCGAGGCCTCGTCGGTCACCGAGAGGTCGGGCGTGTGGGGCGCCCCGGGGATCAGGATCAACTCCAGCGCGCGCTTGTGGTTCTTCTCCTGATACTCCTTCCACACGGCCTCGGGCTCGACGACGGCCATGTCGCGGAAGCTCTCGGAGAGGCGCTGAACCATGAGGCTGCGCCGCTTCTGCTCTTCGTAGCTGCGCGTGTCGAGGTTGCGGCTCTTGAGGTAGTCGCGGTAGTCGTCTTCGTTGAACTCGTCGTTGAGCATTTCGAACAGCAGCGTCTGGAACTTCTGCCGGCCCTCGTCGCTGTCGGGGTCGAAGCCCTGGTCGCGGACCTTCTTCTCCGCCTTGGCGCGCGAGATCTGGAACTGGTCCTGATCGCGAATGCTCTGGGCGACCTCGGCGTCGCTGACGCGGATCCCCATGCGGCGGGCCTGGAGGTAGAGCGCGTAGAAGCGCCACAGCTGGTCGTCGTTGACCCGGCCGTTGACCGCCTGGAACTGCTGACGGAAGCGGTCCCATTCACGGTTGTTTATGCGCTCGCCGAACACCGTCCCGGCTTGGCCGCCTTCGCGACCGCCTTCGCCCTGGAGCACCGAGACCATGACGCCGGTCATGCCCATGGTGAAGAGCGCCGGCGCGAAGAGCACCAGCAGGAACGTTTTTTCATAGCGACGGAAGAAGCCCAACATGGGGGGACCTACCTCGTCTCGAAAGAGAGTCTGGGTTCAATCTGAGCGCGTGCGCGTAAGGCTTCGAGCAGCGCCAGCTGCTCGTCCTCACTGGGGGGCTCGGCCTGCAGTCGCTGGGCGAGCTCCTCGCGCACTTCGCGGTCGTAGGACCGCTCGGGGGGTCGACGGGCGTCGACCAGGATCACGTGATAGCCCTCCCGGCTGCGCACCGGGCCCACGGGCTCCCCGACGGGGGCCGTGAACAGCGCGGTGTTCAGGCGCGGGAGCGCGCTGAATTTGTCGCGTTGGAACTCGCCGAGCAGGCCGCCGAGGCGGTTCGTGCTCGGGTCCTGGGAGTAGTCCCGCGCGAGCGAGGAGAAGTCGGCGCCGGCGGCGAGGTCGCGCAGGATCGTCTCCGCGCGCCGCGCCGCGTCGCGCTGCACGACGTCGCCGCTCTGCTCGGGGGCCGCGAAGAAGATGTGGCGGGCCGAGACGACCTCGCTGTAGAGCTCACGGTAGGCGGCCTGCAGGCGCGCCTCCCACACGGCGCTGCCGAGGGGGGTCTCGCGGTTCTGCTCCACCAGGCGGTGCAGCATGAGGGTCGGCTTGGCCAGATAGCGCAGGCGGCTCTCCCAGGCGTCGCGGGTGTAGCCCATGCCCTTGATCCGCTCGAGGAAGCCGGCCTCTCCGCCGGCCTGCTGGACCTGGTCGAGCACTTGCTCGCTGACCCAGGTCTCGGCCTCGACCGCGGTGGGCTCGATCCCGGCGGCGCGGGCGGCCTTCTCGACCAGGTAGCGGTCGATGAACACGCCGAGCAGCTCGGGGGTCGCGAGGTCGCGGTAGAGGAACTCGACGAAGCCCCGGCGCGTGAGCGGGGCCCCGTTGACCAGCGCCACCGGCTTGCCGAGGTCCATGCTGACCAGGCGCACACCGCCGGAGCCGCCCTCGGGGATCGGTTGGGCTTCGCCGGCCTCGGCGCGCACCAGGGCCTGGCGCAGCTGATCGTTCTCCTGGCGCAGCGACTGCAGCAGCGCGCCGGCGCCCTCGAGGTCGACCGCCTCGGGTTGGGCCTCGACCTGCTCGCGGAGCTCGACCACCTGGGCGTCCCGCGCGCGAACCAGGTCCATGGCGGCCTGGAGGCCGAGCTCGTGTTGGCGGGAGGTGTCCCGCGCGGCGGCCAGCTCGCGCTCGAGGCGCGTCACGTGCCGGCGCAGGACCTCGGCGTCGTCGACCGCGATCTCGAGCTCGTCCTTGAGCGCGTCGAACTCCGCTTGCCGATCGGCGCGCGCCGCGGCCACACGTTGAGCGCAGTCCTCGCCCGCCGGTGCACGCTCCGGAGAGCTGCACCCGCAGAGGGCGAGCAGGGTCGCCGCAAGCGCTGTCGTAAGGTCTTGGCGCATAAGGGCCGGATAGTACGGCTGGGGTTCCTGGCTGTCAACCCAGCCGGGAGGCAGCAAATGGCCGCCCCCGGGAGGCGTAACCCCCGGCGATTTCAGGGGGCTCCGGGAGCCAGGTCGACCCGGAGGGCCTCGAGCGCGGCGCGCAGCTCGGGGCCGCGCTGCTCGAAGCCATAGGCCTCGAGGGCGTGGGCCAGGGCCCGGGCCGCGCACGCGCGGCGCGCGCCCTCGTCTTCGATCCACCCCGTGAGCGCGCGCTCCCAGGCGTCGTCGTCGGCGGCGAGGCGCCCCCGCGCGTCGTCGCCGATCGCGGCGCGGAACGCCGGCGTGGGGCTCGCCACGGTCGGGACCTCGACCAGCGCCGCCTCGAGCCACTTGATCTCGCTCTTGGCCTGGCAGAAGGCGTAGCCGGTCTCGAGCGGCGCGAGGTTGATCGAGAAGCTCGCGAGCACCGCGGGCAGCTCCGACCAGGGCACGAAGGCCCGGCGCACGATCCGCGGCGCGAAGCCCTCGAGGGCGGCGGGCAAGGCCACCGGCCCCACGAGGTGCAGCTCGAGGGGCCGCCCGTCGGGGGCCGTGGGGAAGCGCGTGAGCACGCGGGCCAGGGCCGGGGCGATCGAGGCGAAGTCGCCGTCGTGGGTCGGGCTCCCCGAGGCGTAGCCGAGCACGACGCGCGCCGGGGGCTCGACCCCCGCGCGAGCGCGCGCGGCGGCCTCGAGCATGGCGGGGGAGGCGGCGTTGCGGAGCACGTAGGCGGGCTTGCCCAGCGCGCGCAGCCGCTCGGCGAGGAACTCGGTCGAGCACAGCGCGGCGACGGCGAGCCCGAGGGCCTCGTGCTGGGCGGTGACGTCGGCGGCCGAGACCATGCCGCGCAGGCTCGGGATCTGGGCTGCGTCCCCCAGGGGGTCGCACACCAGGTCGTCGGTCTCGAACAGCACGGGGACCCAGCGCCGTCGAGCCGCGGCGATCAGCGCGCGCAGGCCGGGGTCGATCGGCGTGCGCTGGCACACGATCAGCTCGCAGGCGTCGGCCCACGCGTCGGGCTGCTGCGAAGCGCCGAGCTCCGCCTGGGGCACGATCGCCCCCCGCCCGCCGAGCCCGGCGAGGAGCTGCAGCAGGTGGTCGCCGCGGTAGCGCAGCGAGTCGCCGCCGCAGCCGCTGACCACCAGCACCCGGGGTCGCTCCTGGGCGGCGCGCAGCGCGCGGAGCGCCGGGGGCGTGGGGCTCGGGCGCAGGGCGCGGATCGCGCGCTCGGTGATCCAGGTCAGCGCGCGCCGCTGCCGGGTGCCCTCGGGGACGAAGCGCTCCTTCTGCTCGCGCAGCCCGAGGACCAGGCGCCAGCCCTGCGCGCGCTCGACCTCGCCCAGGGCCGAGCGCAGGGCCACGGCCGAGGCGCGCTCCTCGGCGAGCAGGCGCTCGGCCTCGTAGCAGCGGGTGCGCTCGCTCCCCAGCGCCTGCTCGGCGGCCGAGAGCGCGCACGCCCCCTCCACGCGTTGGGTGTAGAGCCGGAGCAGGGCCGGATCGCTCGGCGCCTCGGGGCCGAAGAGCATGACCTGGGGCGCGAAGGCGCTGAAGTCCGCGTCCCACACCGGGGCTCGCCCCCGGGCGGCGAAGGCCTCGACCCAGGCGCCGATCGGGCGCACGTTGACGTGGGTCGGTTCGTCCTCGTCGTCGGGGCTCGAGGAGAAGAGCACGTAGGGCGCGGCGGCGCAGAGCGCGTCGAGGGCGCGCTCGGCGTCGGCGGCGGGCATGTGCTCGAGGACCTCGACGCAGGTCACCAGGTCGTAGCCCGTGGCGCTGAGCTCGGCCGCGTCTTGCTTCCAGCAGTGCGCGCGCAGGTCCTCGCGCACGCACTCCAGCGCGTGGGTGGAGGCGTCGACCCCGAAGGCCTCGACCCCGCGGTCGCGCAGGGCCTCGACCAGGAAGCCCTTGGCGCAGCCGACGTCGAGCACGCGGCGCGGGGCGAGGCGCGCGATCAGCTGCTCGGCGAGGGCCCCGAAGCGCTCGAGCCACACGGGCTCGCTGCGCACGTAGGGGACCGGGCCGAAGCCGCGCTCGAAGTAGTCTGCGTCGTAGGGGGCGCCCGGGTCGTCCACGGCGAGGAGTGTAGCGTGTGGGTCAGCGCGCCCGCGAGCCAACCAAGGGCTGCGGCCGGCCCGAGAGGGGCCGG
>JAGQRJ010000876.1 GCA_020425635.1 Planctomycetota bacterium
AGGGCGTCGTGGCGCGCTCGGAGTGGCAGGGTTGAGGAGACTCCCCTCGCCCCGTAGGCTCAGGAGGTCCAGGGAGAGGAAGGCCTCCGCACGATGCACATGCGCCTGATCGCGACCTTGCTCGCCAGCATGGGCCTGCTCGGTTGCGGCGAACCAGGCTCGGTCCCCTCCGCCCCTCCTGCGGCCGTGAGCCCTGCGCTCGCTCCGCCGGCCCTCGACGACCCGCAGCCCCACGGCTACCTCGGCCTCGACAACGTGGTCGCCTACGCGGAGCGGGTCTACTCCGGCTCGGCTCCGCTTGGCCCCGAGGGCTTCCAGACGCTCGCGGCCTGGGGCGTCGACACGATCATTTCGGTGGACGGGGCGAGACCGGACGTCGAGACGGCGCGCGCGGCGGGCTTGCGCTACGTGCACCTCCCGATCGGGTACGACGGCATGGACGCTGAGCGCACGCTCGAGCTCGCGCGGGCCCTGCAGCTCGCCCGCGAGCGCGGCGCGGTCTACGTGCACTGCCACCACGGCAAGCACCGCAGCGCGGGCGCAGCGGGCGCCGCGAGCGTGACCCTCGGCCTGGCCAGTCCGGCCGAAGCCACCGCCCGCATGCAGGTCTCCGGCACGTCGCCCAGCTACCCCGGACTCTACGGGTGCGTCGCCCTGGCCACCCCGACCACGGCGGCCCGGCTCGACGCGCTGCCGACCGAGTTCCCGGAGGTGTGGGAGCCCCAGGGGCTGGTCAAGAGCATGGTCGAGGTCGCCCACGCCTTCGAGCACCTGCAGGACGTCCGCGAGGCGGGCTGGCGCGCCCCCGCCAGCCACCCAGACCTCGTGCCCGCGGCCGAAGCCGGACGCCTCGCGGACCTCTTCCGCACCCTGGACACGGCCGGGCGTCCCGACGACTTCCAGGCCTGGGCGCGCGAGTCGCAGCGCCTCGCGAGCGAGGTCGAGGAAGCCCTCGTCGGGGGTGGCTTCGCGACCGACGAGCTGGATTCGCGCCTGCAGCGGCTCGGCCAAACCTGCAAGGCCTGCCACGCCCCCTACCGCAACCGCTGACCCCACCCGGGTCGCGCCGCCAGCCCGAGGGCGGGCCCTCAGTCGCGCGACGGCCCCGACCCTGGGCCGCTGCCTCGTCCGGCCCAGGCCTCTGCCCAGGACGCGGGACTTGCCCTGGGGGCGAGCCCGGTCAGCTCCCGCAGCAACCCGTCGATCTGGAGCGCTCGAGGGTTGGCCGCGAAGGCGGCGAGCAGCTCTGGGACGACGAGCTCGCCGACGGCGACGAGCACCGGGCGCACCTCGTCGGCGAGCTGGCCTCCGGCGACGAACTCGGCGACCAAGGCCCGCCGCTGCCAGGCCTCGTCCTGCTCGGCGAACCAGGCGGTCCAGGCGCGACCGATCTGGGCTGGGTCCTCCAGATCCTCGGCCGGGTCCTCACCGCTCAGCACGCGCAGCGCGCTGCACAGCGCTGCGCGCGTCTCAGGATCCTGGGCCCGCGAGAGCGCCCGCACCAGGTCGGGCACCGCGCGCAGCAGGCACGCGCGGACGCTGACCCGCGCTGCGAGTCGGAGCAGCGGCCCGTCGGCCGCGGCCCTCAAGACCTCGAGCACGCGCGCCGCTTGCTCCCGACGCAGGCCCCCCTGGAGTCGGTCGAGCTCGTCGTAGCTCGCACCCCACGCGGCATATCCCTGGGCGTCGCGCGTCTCGCCCGTGATCGCCTTCAGCGCTTGCTTGGCGAAGCGTCGCTCCGCTGCCCGGCCCTCCTTCAGGAGCGGGACGATCAGGGAGACGAGCCGCGGTCGCTCGCCCTCGGGGACCTCGCGCAGGGCCCTGCGCAAGAGGGAGCGTTGCCTGGCCGACCCGCTCCCGGTGCGCACCTGGTGCAGCAGCAGCCGCAGGTGGACGCGCTGCTTGCCGAGGGTCACGACGAGTGGGTCCGGTCGCGCGGCGTGTCCCCCGCGGACCCGGGTCTCTCCCAGGCTCAGCGTGGCGCGGTTCAGCACCAGCAGCGCGAAGCTGGTGTCGACCCCACCTCCCCAGGCGCCGTCGCTCCCTTGGGCCGCGAGCAGGTCGCGCGCGGCGACCTCCCACCAGCTCCACCCGTCCAGGCAGCGCACCCCGCTGACGTCCATGGCCTTCTCCAGGCTGTAGAGGCCGTACGCGCCCCACGCGGTCGGCTCCAAGAGCCCCCTCCCCGGACGCTTGCGCCGGCCGAGGGAGTCGCAGGCGCCTCGAGCGACCTCGAGCACGAGCGCGCGCTCCTCGGGGCCCAGGGCGCCCTCGTCCTGGAGCGCGTTCGCTGCGATCACGAGGCTGCTGAGGCCCGCGGCGGTCATGTTGAAGCAGGAGCCCGCCCCGCGCCGGTAGCCCCAGGCGCTGCTCTGGGACCTCCCCGAAGCGACCCGCGTCCCGCCGACCTGCGCGAGCACCGGCGGACGATCGGCGGTCCATTCGATCGCGAGCAGTTCGTCCACCGCGCGGCGCTCCACCGAAGCCGTGAAGTGCTGCAGCACCCCGCGCCACACGGCCTGGGGGACCTCGACCCCGCAGCGCTGCGCAGCGTGCAACCCGAGGACCGCGAACTGCGTGTTCGAGTTGTCGCTCGGCCCTGAGTCCAGGCGAATCGTTTGGGTCTCGGAGCTCTGGCAGCCGTAGCCCCAATCGCCCTGAGTGCGTTGACCGCTGATCAAGAGCTGCGCCAGCCCTGCGACCCGTTCATGGTCGTCGCGCGGCATGTCTCCCCGCCGATAGCGGGTCCGGGTCGCGCCTGGACCGCTTGCGCGGGTGAGGCTCGCGGCCTCGTAGGCCATGATCGCCACCGCGAGGTCGTAGGTCTGATTCGTGCCCTGCACGCGCAGCCTCTCGAAGCAGCGCGCGACCGCGGGAGCCTCGCGCGGGACGCCGCTGCGCAGGAGCGCGAACGCGCGGAGCGCAGCCTCTCCGACCCGATCGGGCCGGGGCATGCGGGAGAGCGCCTCCGCGCCCAACTCGATCGCGGCGGCGACCTCGGCCGCGAGCTCGGGGTCGCCCGGCTCGTCCTCCGCGGGCGAGACGACGAGGAACGCTCCCCCCCGGTGCGGCGGAGTTGGCTTCGGGGAGGGGGACTGGGCGCTCGGAGGCGCGGGGACGGGTTCAGGTTGGCGCTCCGCGGCGAGGGCAGGCTCAGGTACCGGTCGTGGCTCGGCTGCGGGTCGCGGCTCGGACGCGGGCGGCGGCTCGGGCGCGGGTTGCGCCTCGGGCGCGGGTCGCGGAGCGAGGACCCCGGCCCGCTCCCTGAGCTCGTCCCGGTAGGCGAGGAGGGGGGCCCGCGAGCTCGGCTGGGTGAGCAGGCTCAGGGTCCGGTCCAAGACCTGCGCCGCGGTGGCGGGCGCGCCGAGCTTGGCCAGGGCCTCGGCCTCGAGGAGCGCTTCGCG
>JAGQRJ010000877.1 GCA_020425635.1 Planctomycetota bacterium
CAGGTTCCCCGGGTCCTGGACGCCGAGGCAGGCGACGATGCCCCGGGGCGCCGTCGGGTCGTCGCCGGCGAGCAGCGCGTCGAGCTCGGCGTAGCGCGCGGCGGCCACCGCCAGGGCGCTGGGCGGGGCCTCGAGCTGGCTCAGCTCGGCGAACACCCCGGCCGGGACCGCGAAGGCGGGGACCCCCGCCGCGGCGGCGAGCTCGAGCAGCTCGGGGTCGAGCTGCTGCTCGGGGAGGTAGAGCTCCTGGACTTGCCCGGGCGCCTCGCGCAGGGCGTCGCCCACCGCCCGGGCGCCCTCGAGCACGAAGGCCTGCTCCTTGCGCCGGCCCCGGCGCGAGTGCAGCCGGCGCACGCGCTTGAGGCGCGGGTTGTGCGCGGAGCGGATCGGAGCGGGGATCAGGAGAGCAGCCACCAGCCGAGGGCGGCCAGCACGATCGCGCCGCCCGCGGCGATCGCGGCGAGCGCCTGGGGCGGCAGGCCGGCGATCGGGCTCGCGTCTTCCTCTTCGAGCTCCTCGCGCTTGAGCACAGGGAAGGACGAGTCGGTCGCCGCGAGCTTGCGCCCAGAGCCCGCGGACTGGGCCGCCTTGGCCCGCTTGAGCGAGAACCCACCGCCCTCTTCGTAGGTGATCTGGACCCGCGGGCCGCCGCCCCCGATCTCGAGGGTCCCCCGGTCGGGGAGCGGGGTCGGGCCGTCGAGCTTGGCCCCGTCGAGGAGCACCCCGTTGGTGCTGTCGAGGTCGACGACCTCGAGCACGCCCTCGTCGCTGCAGCGGATCTCGGCGTGCTCGGCCGAGACCTTGAGGTCGAGGTCGGGGTCGAACTGCAGCTGGCAGCTCTCCGCGCGCCCGATCCGCAGCGGGAGCTGGACGAACGCCTCGGTGGTCCCGCGTCGCGAACCGGACAGGTGCTTGACCGTGATCGTGTAGCTGGCCACGTCGCTCCTCCCGTGGCTGCATTATGCGTACGGGCCCTGGCCAGGACCAGAGCCCTCAGGGCGCCGCGACGCCGCGCGCGGTCCACGGTGAGCGGAGGGTGAGCGCGGGCTAGAACTGCGAGGTGTCGGCCTTGATGTTCAGGAGGAACTCGGCGTTCGAGCCGAAGTTCTTCAGCCGGCCCTTGAGCAGCTCCATGGCCTCGTTGGCGTTCATTTCGTTGAGCACCTTGCGCAGGACCCAGGTGCGCTTGAGCTCCTCGGGGTCGAGCAAGAGCTCTTCCTTGCGGGTGCCCGAGCGGCGGACCTCGATCGCGGGCCAGATCCGGCGGTCGGCGAGGGAGCGGTCGAGGTGCAGCTCCATGTTGCCCGTGCCCTTGAACTCCTCGAAGATCACCTCGTCCATGCGCGAGTTGGTCTCGACCAGCGCGGTGGCAATGATCGTCAGCGACCCGCCGAACTCGACGTTGCGCGCGGCGCCGAAGAAGCGCTTGGGCCCCTTGAGCGCGTTGGCGTCGACGCCGCCCGAGAGGATCTTGCCCGAGTGGGGGACCTCGGTGTTGTAGGCGCGCCCGAGGCGGGTGATCGAGTCGAGCAGGATCACGACGTCGCGCCCGAACTCGGTCATGCGCTTGGCCTTGTTGATCACCATTTCGGCCACCTGCACGTGGCGCGCGGCGGGCTCGTCGAAGGTCGACGCCACGACCTCGGCGTCGACCGTGCGCGACATGTCGGTGACCTCTTCGGGGCGCTCGTCGATCAGGAGAATGATCAGGTAGCACTCGGGGTGGTGCTTGACGATCGCGTTGGCGAGCTTCTGCAGGAGCACCGTCTTGCCGGTGCGCGGCGGCGCCACGATCAGCCCGCGCTGTCCTTTCCCGATCGGGGTCAGCAGATCCATGATCCGCATTTCGATCGAGGCCGCCTCGGTCGCGAGGGTCAGCCGCTCCTCGGGGTAGAGCGGGGTCAGGTCCGAGAAGTGCGGGATCTCGCGCAGCTTCTCCGGGGGCTCGCCGTTGATCTCCTGGATCTCGTCCATGGAGATGAACTTGTCGCGGTTCCCCGGGGGGCGAATGATCCCGCGCACGAAGTTGCCCGTGCGCAGGCCGTGCTTCTGGATCTGCGAGGGCGGGAGGTAAATGTCCTCGGCGCTCGGCATGTAGCTGTAGTGCTTGGAGCGGAGGAAGCCAAAGCCCTGGTGCACGATCTCGAGCACGCCCTGCCCGTGGCTGGTGCCGAAGCGGTTGCGGCGCACGATCTCGAAGATCAGCTTGCTGCGGCGGATCCCGGTGAAGTCGCGGATCCCGAACTCGCGACCCAGGGCCCAGAGCTCCTTCATGGGGAGCAGCTGGATCGCGGCGATGTCGATCTCGCGGTCGCGAGGCCAGGCGTCGTCGTCGTCGGGCTCCTCCTCCTCGAGCTCGTCCTCGACCTCGGGCATGGGGGCGCGGTTGTTGGTGGCGTTGCGTCCGCGGCGCTTGCGTCCGCGCCCGCGGCGCACCTGCCCGTCGTCGTCGGCCTCCCCCTCGCTGTCGCCGTCGTCGTCGCGCGCGTGGGGGGCG
>JAGQRJ010000878.1 GCA_020425635.1 Planctomycetota bacterium
CGCCGCGGCGACCAGGGCGTCGCGCGCCTGCGCGAGGTCGGCCTGGGCCCCCAGCAGCTCGGCGACGCGGTCGAGGTCCGCTCGGGGCTGCAGGTCGGCGACGAGCTGATCGTCTCGCCGCCCCCCGGGCTGAGCGAGGACGCCCGGGTCGCGGTCCGCGGCGAAGCCGGGGAGGCCCAATGAGCTTCGTCGAGTGCCGCGCCCTGGAGCGAACCTACACCCGCGGAGACAACACGATCACCCCGCTGCGCGCGCTGGACCTGGAGATCGAGCAGGGCACCTTCCTCGCGCTCATGGGCCCTTCGGGCTCGGGCAAGACGACCCTCCTGAACCTGCTCGCCGGGATCGACCGCCCCAGCTCGGGGGAGCTGCGGATCGACGGCCAGGAGATCACCACGCTCTCGCGCGCCGCGCTCGCGCGCTGGAGGTCGGTCGCCGTGGGCTACGTGTTCCAGCTCTACCACCTGGTCCCGGTGCTCACCGCCTACGAGAACGTCGAGCTCCCGCTCTTGCTGCACGACCTCTCGCGCAAGGAGCGCCACCGGCGCACGGCGCTGACCCTCGAGCTGGTCGGGCTGGCGGACCGGCACGACCACTACCCGCGCCAGCTCTCGGGCGGGCAAGAGCAGCGGGTCGCGATCGCGCGCGCGCTGGTCACCGACCCGCAGCTGATCCTCGCCGACGAGCCGACCGGCGACCTCGACGCCGAGGCCGCGAAGGGGATCATGACGCTGCTCGCGGCCCTGCACCGCGACCTGGGCAAGACCCTGGTCATGGTCACCCACGACCCCAAGACCGCGACCTTCGCCGACCTGACGCTGCACCTCGAGAAGGGGCGCCTGGTGAGCCCGGCGACCGTGGGCGCGGACGCGCCCGCCGAGGGAGGCGCGTGATCCGCTTCGCCCCCCTCGTCACCAAGCGCCTGGTGCGCCAGCCGCTGCGGACCCTGCTGACCGTGGTCGGCGTGGCGGTGGCCATGTTCCTCTACTGCGTGGTCGAGGCCACGCAAGCAGGGGTCACCCGCGCGACCGCCGTGGTCGCGGGCGACTCGGTGCTCGTGGTCTACCGCGAGAACCGCTACTGCCCGTTCACGAGCCGGCTGCCCCAGCACTACCAGCCGCGGATCGCGCAGATCCCCGGGGTCGCGCACGTCGTGCCCATGAAGATCCTCGTCTCCAACTGCCGCGCGTCCCTCGACGTCGTGACCTTCCGCGGCGTGCCCGAGCAGGACTTCCTCGAGACGACCCTCCCGGACTTCGAGATCGTCGCGGGCTCGGCCGAGGCCTGGAGCCACCGCTCGGACGCCGCGCTCGTGGGCGACGCGCTCGCGAGCCGGCGCGGGATCAAGGTCGGCGACCGCTTCTCGGCCGCGGGGATCACGGTCTACGTGGCCGCGATCGGGCGCACCGACGAGCTCCAGAGCCGCAACGCCGCCTACACCCACCTCGCGTTCTTGCAGGAGGCCGCGCAGCGCGGCGGCACGGGCGGGGTCGTCACGCAGTTCAACGTCACGGTCTCCGACCCCGAGCGCCTGGACGCGATCGCGCAGGCGATCGACGCCGAGTTCGCCGCGGACTCGGAGCCGACCTTCACCCAGCCCGAGAAGGCCTTCGTCGGGCGGGCGGCCACCGACGTGGTCGAGATCGTGGGCTTCGCGCGCTGGCTCGGCTGGGGCGCGCTGGCCGCGGTGTTCGCCCTGGTCGCCAACGCGATCGTGCTCGCGATCAACGAGCGCGTGCGCGAATACGCGATCCTCGAGACCCTCGGCTTCACGGGGGCGACGATCGCGGGCCTGATCGTGGCCGAGGGCGCGCTGCTCGGCCTGCTGGGCGGCGGCGCCGGGGCCGTGGGCGCCTTCGCGCTGCTCTCCCTCCAGACCTACAGCGTGAGCATGGAGGGGGTCCACGTGGAGGTCTCCGCCGGCCCCTCCCTGCTCCTCAGCGGGCTGGTCGCCTCGATCGTGCTCAGCGTGCTGGCCGGCGCCGTGCCCGCGCTGCGGGTCGCCCGCGGCGACCTGGCGGGGGCGTTCCGCACGTGAAGCTCCTCCCCTTCGAATACGCCGTGCGGAACCTGGGCCGCAACCCCCTGCGCACCGCGCTCAGCGTCGGCGGTGCGTCCCTCGTCGCCTTCCTCGTGCTGGGGGCCGCCGCCTTCGTGACCGGCATGCGCCAGTCCCTCGCGGTGAGCGCCTCGCCCGACAACGTGATCCTGCTGGGCACCGGCTCCGAGGAGAGCATTGAGCGCAGCCAGCTCGCCTTCCGCAGCGCGGCCGTGGTCGCGGCGAGCCTGCGCGGGATCCGCCGCCGGCTGGGCGTGCCCTACGTCTCGCCCGAGGTCCACGTGGCCCTCTCGGTCACGCGCACGGCGTCCGAGCAGAGCGGGCGGCTGACGGTGATCCGCGGGGTCACCTCCGCGGCGTTCCTCGTGCACCCCGCGCTGGAGATCGTCCAGGGGCGCGTCCCCGTCCAGGGGCAGAACGAGGTCCTGGTCGGCGAGCGCCTGGCCGACAAGCTCGGCCTGCCCCCCGAGGACGTCGCGGTCGGGCGCACGCTGCACTTCGACGGCCAGCCCTGGACCGTCGTCGGGCGCTTCTCGGCCCCCGGGACCGTCATGAACGCCGAGATCTGGACGGCCCTGACCGACCTCCAGGTGGTCACCCAGCGCGACACGCTCTCGTGCGTGATCTTGACCCTCGACCCGGCCCAGGGCGAGCTCGCCGACGTGCAGGCCTTCGCCGCGCAGCGCCTCGACCTCGAGCTGACCGCGCTCGCGGAGGCGGAGTATTACGCCGGCCTCGACGCGTTCTACCGGCCGGTGCGGATCCTGATCATGCTCACGGCGGGGCTGATCGCGCTCGGCGGTGTGCTCGGCGGCTTGAACATTGCCCACGCAGCCTTCGCCAGCCGCGCCCGCGAGCTGGGGACGCTGCAGGTGCTGGGCTACCTGCGCGGGGCGATCCTGGTCTCGCTGATCCAGGAGTCGCTGATCGGGCACGCCGCCGGGGCGCTCGTCGCCTGCGGGCTGGGCTACGCGCTCCTCGACGGCCTCTCCGTGCGCTTCTCCATGGGCGCCTTCGGCCTGGTCGTCGACGGCGCCGTGGTGGCGACCGCGCTCGGCGCGGGGCTCCTGCTCGGCGTCGTGGGGACCTTGCCGCCGGCGTTCCGCTTGCTTTCCGCCGAGATCCCAGAGAGCCTCAGGGCCTGAAGGAACCACCCATGTCGCACTCCACCGTCAAGATCCTCTGCACCGCGCTGCTCGTCACGGCGCTCAGCGGCTGCCCGGGCGGGGACGCCGCCGCCCCGGCGAGCGCCCCCGACGCCGCCGCGGAGCCCGCGATCCCCGACGCGCTCTACCTGGCGGCGCGCCCCGAGGGCGCGGCCCCCTCGCTGGTGGCGCTCAAGGGCACGAGCAAGGTCGGCGACAGCGTCGTGTTCGAGGCCCGCGTCGGCGGGCGCAAGGACCCCTTCGTCGAAGGCCGCGCGATCTTCGTGGTCGCCGACACGGGGCTGAAGTCGTGCGCCGAGACCGAGGGCGACGGCTGCAAGACCCCCTGGGACTACTGCTGCGAGACCCCGGAGGACCTGCTGAAGAACGTGGCGACGATCCGCTTCGTCGACGCCGCGGGCGCCCCGCTCAAGGCCTCGGTCAAGGACCACAAGGGCCTCAGCGGGCTCAAGCAGGTCGTCGTGCGCGGCAAGGTCAGCGAAGCCGACGAGAGCGGCAACTTCGTGGTCGACGCCGACGGGGTGTGGATCAGCGACTAGCCGCCCGGGTGAGCGCGGGGCCGCTCAAGGCCTGGGGCAGCGCGCTCAGCGCGCTGAGCGCGGCCGCCTGCAGGGCCGGCTCCGCGGCCTCCAGCGCCGCGCGCTCGAGGGCGTCGCACACCCGCTGGGCCTCGGGCGGCGGCGTCGCGCCCGCGAGGACGCGCGCGTAGGCGCCCGCGAGCCGCACCCGCCCGCCGAGGTCTGGGGTGCGGTCGAGGCGCTGGGCGAGCTCCGCGAGCAGCGCGCGCCGGGCCGCCTCCGGGGCGTCGGGCTCGAGCAGCAGGTCTTCGAGCCCGGCCCGGCTCTCGGGGGCGAGCTCGCGCGCCAGGGCCTCGAGGGCCCCCGCGCGGCGCGCGGCGGGTTCGAGGGCCGAGAGCACGGTCAGGCGCGCGTGGTCGCGGGGGTCGGCGCCGAGCTCGTCGGCCAGCAGCCGCGCGAGGCGCAGCTGCTCGGCGGGGGAGAGCCCGCGGGGCCCGAGGAGCCGCTCGTGGGCGTGGAGCGCCGAGGCGACCCACAGCCGGTCTGCGCCGCGCTCGGCGAGCAGCTCGTCGAGCAGCAGGGGCGTCTGCCCTTGATCGGCGAGGACCTCGATCAGGCCGCGCCCGAGCTCTTCGCGCTGGGTCGCCTGCAGCCCCGTGGCCGTGGGCAGCCCGGCGGTCATGGTCCGCGCGAGCGCGAGCCAGAGCGCGCTGCGCTCGCCGGCCTCGAGCCCCTCGGAGGCGCCGTAGACCCCGATCTGTAGCTCGAGCGGGGCGCCAGGGTCGCGGGCCAGCGCCCAGGCCTCGGCGCGGTAGGCCTCGAGGTCGCGCTCGGCGAGGGCGAGGTAGGCGTCGACCGCGGCCTCGAAGTCGCCTGGGGCCACGCTCACGCAGCGGCGCGGCGCGGGCGCGGCGGGCGCGGCGGGCGGGGGCGCCTCGCCCGCTTCGGGGGACCTGACCTGCGAGGCGGCGCGCCC
>JAGQRJ010000879.1 GCA_020425635.1 Planctomycetota bacterium
CCTGGGGCTAGCGGGGGGGGCTGGAGGGAGATCGCGGAGGAGCCCCCAGAGGGCTTCCTGGTCAGCCAGCGGCCGTCCGCTGACAGGCTCTTCACCTCTCCATTGCCCAGGAACACCGTCGTCCCCGCCACGGTGTCGCGCAGGTAGACCCCGGGGCCCGAGCCGAGGTTCGTCGCCTGGGTGCCGAACGCCACGAAGCGGCCGTCGGCGCTGAGCGGGTTCATGGTCGTGGAGTAGCCGTTGGCGGGCGTCCCGTCCGAGGCCACGTTCACCTGCTGCACGGCTCCGGTCTGCATGTCCTTGAGGAACAGGTCCTGAACGACCGGGTTGTCTCCCGCGACCAGGTTCGTCGCCGAAGAGGTGAACACCACCCGCCGCCCGTCCGGACTGGTCCAGCCCTGAGCGGCCGACTCGTTGTTTCCCACCTGGCCCGCGGCGTTTGCGCTCACCAACTCCCAGGTCCAGGAGGCCAGCTCGAGCCGGTAGGAGTCGGTCAGGCCGTTGGTGTCTTGCGGAACCAGGGGCGCGTTCGTGACGAGGTAGGCGAAGTGACCGTCAGGGGAGACGTAGGGGTTGACCGCGAAGCCCGGGACGGGGTTCCCCTGCGCGTCCGCGTTGAGCTGGCGCGAGCGATTGAGGTCCCGGTCGTAGAGGAAGCAGTGCAGGTTTCCGCTCGGGCCGGGCCTGTTGAGCAAGAACACCGACAGGCGCCCGTCGGCGCTGATCACCGTGTCCTGGGTGGAGCCGGTGAGGATCCGTCCGTGCACGTCGACGCTGGTCGCGACCAGTCGCTTTGTGCGCCGGTCGAAGAGGAAGGACGGCTGGGAGAAGGTCGGGAGCGGATCGCCCTGGATCAAGTCGGACGCCCGCCAGAACCCCACGTAGCGCCCGGCGTATCCCACGCTGGACGCGAATCCTTCGGGGAGCAAAACCTCGGTCGTGCCGCTCGAGCGATCGAAGGCGAGCAAGGTGCCCACGCCGCTGACGGGCTGGCTGAAGAAGACGTAGCGCCCGTCACCGCTGAGCCTGGAGGTCGACGGGGAGCCCGTGCCGAGCGTGAGCGCGTCGAGCGTGTAGGGAACAGGCGCGCTGAACGAGCCCCCGACCCCCACGACCACGGACCCCGCGACCGGGGTCGGCGGCACCACGACCGTGAGCTCGGTGGCCGTCGCGGCGAGCACCGTGGCCGCCGCTCCTCCGAAGCTCACGGCGTTGTTGCCCGGCGTCGGGTCGAACCCGCCGCCGCGGAGGGTCACCGTCAGCCCGCCAACGATCACGTCCGGGGACAGCGTGTCCACGGCCAGGGTCGCGCAGCTGAAGCCGCCGACGAGGGTGTCGCTCCCGCCGGGGGTGGAGACCTGCACGTCGTGAACGCCGAGGGTGTTGGCGGCGGTGGTGCCGATCAGCAAGCTCGGGCTGATCACCTCCACGAGGGTCAGCTGCGCGCTGCCGATCGAGGCCGTCGCCCCCGGGTAGAACCCGCTGCCCGTGAGCTTGACCAGGCACCCGCCAAGGAGGGAGCCCGAGCTGGGCGAGACCGCGGTCACCGTCGGCGGGCCGTAGTAGAAGGCGCCGCCGACGGTCGCCGTGTCGGCGCCGGAGAGCACGACCAGGTCCGCGGCGCCCATGGCGCCTGGCGGAGCCGTGCCCTGGAAGGTGTTCAGGTCCACGATCGAGCCTGGCACCGCGACCCCGCCGATCGAGAAGGTCGTCCCCGGGACGAACCCGCCCCCGCGGATCGTGATCGGCGTGCCTCCCCCGACGGTCGAGGCCGCGGGCGTGACCTCGTCGAGGGTCACCCCGTAGTGGTAGCCCCAGGGCAGGGCGAGGTGGGCGTTGCCGTTGGTGGTGGCTACGACGTTGCAGCGCCCTTGGAAGGGCTCGCGCGGGGCCGGGATCTGACCCGTCACCGTGTTCGCGTCGACCACCGTCTGGTTCACCAGGGGGTCGCCCCAGATCCGGACCACGGTCGAGGCGTCGAAGCCCGAGCCGGTGACCGTGACCGGAGTCCCGCCAGCCGCCAGCCCCGCGGCGGGCACGATCGAGGTCAAGGTCCCGATCGGCGGCGGCGGCCCCGGCGGCGGCGGCGGCGGCGGGACCGGGAAGCCAAAGGTCACCGTCGCCTGCTCGTCGAGGACCGTCGTCCCTACCTGGGCGATCACGGTCACCGTCCCCGACTGGACCGAGGTGATCGTGCCCTGGGCCACGCCGTTGGCGTCGCTCGGCTGCGAGGGCTGGGTGATCGTGACCCCCGTGCTCACCGCGCCGATCGTGCTCAGGAGCACGGTCCGCCCGGCGATCGGCTGCCCGCCCGGGTTGAGCAAAGTCACGGTGATCGTCGACGGGTCGGAGGTCACCGGCGCCACCGTCGAGGGCGACGCCTGGACTCGCGAGCGGCTGGGGTCGACCCCCACCAGGATCACTGGCTGCAGGGTGCTGAACGAGGTCACCGTGACCGTGACCCGGTTCGACGTAATGTCCACCGAGCTCGGCGTGAGGTTCTCGATCGCCAGGGTCGCGTCGTTGCGCTTCTGCAGGATCAGGTCAGCCACGCTCTTGCCCGCCGGGATCAGGTTCGGGTCGAACACCAGGGTGACCGTCACCGGCGAGCTGAAGGTCTGCCCCGCGGGGCCGAGGCGGATCGCCTGACCAACCTTGACGTATTCGCCCCCGGCGACCTCGGTCCCCAAGGCGACCACCAGGTCGATCGTGGTGCTCAGGGCGCCCGGCGGAACGGTGACCGCGGTCTGCCCCAAGGTCACCGTGCCCCCGCCGGGGCCGAGCGGGGCGCTGACCTGGGTCAACCCCGCGGTCCCCGTCCCGGCGCCGCTGCCGCCCGAGCCCCCGTCGTCGAGGGCCAGCCACACCCCAGCCGCGATCGGCCCGCACCCGGCGGCGACGAGCAAGGCCAGGGCGCACACGCAGCGCGCCAGGATCCGCTTTGGCTTCACAGTTGGCTCCCCGCTCCCAGTGAAGCGCAGGGGGGAGGAAATGGCAAGCTTGGCCGGCCTGGGAGGAGCGTCCCTGGGCCGCGGGCCGGCTACTGCTGGTAGAGCACCCACACGAAGCCGGTGTTGTCGGTGCGCACCAGCGCGCGCCGCTTCTCGCGCAGCTCGCGGTAGAGCTCGCTGTAGGCGGCAGAGGCCGCCGCGCGCTGCTCCTCGCCCTCGGCGTCGCGCTGGCGCGCGAAGGCCGCCTGCTGGAGCTCGCTGTAGGCCTCGAGCTTCGCGCGCACCTCGGCCTCGTCCTGGCCGTCGAGCACGTAGGTCAGGCTCACCGTGTCGCCCACGAGCAGGTCGAACTTGCCGTCGCCGTTGACGTCGGCGACCGCGACGCGGGTGGCGCGCTGGGGGCCCGTGACGTGCGCGTCGCCGAGCACGAGCGGCTCCGGGTAGGTCCGCGGGGGCAGGGGGGCCACGACCTCGGTCGGGCTCGCGAAGGCCCAGGCCTCGCGGGTCCCCGTGTTCAGGCAGAGGAACACCCCGCCCGCGCCCGAGCCGCTGAGCAGGTCCAGGTCGCCGTCGCCGTCCCAATCGACGAAGCAGGGGTCGCTGTGGGGGGCCACCGTCAGCGGCTCGCCGTCGGGCCCCTCGAGCCAGCGCGCGGTCGGCGAGAAGCGACCCTCGCCCTCACCCGCGAAGAACGCGAAGGTGCCCACGAAGTTGCCCGAGACCAGGTCGAGCGTGCCGTCGCCGTCGAGGTCGACGGCGGTGGGGCGGGTGCAGATCCGGTTTTGATCGACGCGGGGCTGCGACTCCGAGCGCGGGAGCACGAGCTGCTCCCCGTCGCTGCCCAGCAGCGGCTCGGCCGCCTTGAACCCGCCCTCGGTGCCCCACAGCACGTGGAAGGTCCCGACCATGGGGTCCTTGCCCTTGAACGCATACGAGCCCGAGAGAACGTCCGTCTTGCCGTCTTCGTTGAGGTCCACGAACTGTGGAGTCGAGCTGGTGCATCACCACACGCCGGGCACCTCGGCCGGCTTGCCGTCGACCAGGAGCCAGCCGCCCGCGGCGAAGGTCCCGTCGGCGCGCCGCGCGAACACGTTCAGCTTGCCGCCGGTGAACTGGCCGACCACCAGGTCGTCCCGCCCGTCGCCGGTGACGTCGGCCCAGGCCGGGAACGCGTAGCCCGGGGGCTCGACCTTGACCCACGCGCCGTCGGCCTGCAGCCGCTGGGGGGCGCTGAAGCGCACGGACCCGGGGTCGGCGAGGGCCGCGCTCGCGCCCAGCCCCGCGAGGGCCAGGGCCATGAGGCTCGTCGTCTTCATGCGGACTCCTTTCGCGGTGCCTCCTGAGTCTAAGCGACTCGGGGCGACGAAAGCAGCGCGGCGCGGTGTCGCTCGTGCAAAGCAAATGCAACGCGCGCGCCGCGAGAGGTGCAAAGCCTTGGCTGGGGGTCCGGGCTCCGAGCGCCTATCACGGGGGCAGCCAGACAGGAGGCCACATGCGTCAGGGTGTTGGAGTGGTGGGAGCCATGCTGCTGAGCGCGGGGATCGCGCAGGCGGGGGGGCAGTCCGACGAGGAGATCCTGGAGCGCCTGCTCCGCGACCGGCAGCAGCGGGTCGAGGCCGGCGAGCTCGAGGGCGCGGCGCTCGAAGCCTTCGACCGCACGATCGAGGAGCACGCGGGCGCGAAGGACGCGGTGTTCTCGGGGCTCTACTGGTATCGAGACCTCGACCGGGCGAAGGCCACCGCGCGGCGCGAGGGCAAGCCGATCCTCTCCCTGCGCATGCTGGGTGAGCTGACCTGCGACCTGAGCTGCGCCAACAGCCGCTTCTTCCGCACCGTGCTCTACGCCAATCGGGAGCTCTCCGCCTGGCTGCGCGAGCACGTGGTCTTGCATTGGCAGAGCGTGCGCCCGGTCCCCGTGATCACCGTCGACTTCGGCGACGGCCGGGTGCTGCGGCGCACGATCGCCGGCAACTCGATCCACTACGTGCTGACCCCCGACGGGCGCGTGCTCGACGCGCTCCCCGGGCTCTACGGTCCGCGCCGCTTCCAGGAGCAGCTCGAGGCAGCGCTCCGGGCCCATGCCGCGCTCGGGCAGGACCCCGAGGCGTCGCAGCTCGCGCGGCACCACGCCCAGCGCCTGGCCGCCCTCGAGGGCGAGCTCCTGCGCGCGAGCCTGCGCGCGCCGAGCAAGCACCCCAGCGCCGCGGAGGCGGCCCCGATCGCCGTCGGCAAGTCCAGGGTCGAGGCCCCCCTGGTCCGCGCCACGACCGGGGAAGACCCCGCCGCCCTGGCGACCCTCAGCCTGGGGCCGGTGCAGCTCGACGCGGGGTCCTTGGCGCTCATGCGCACCAAGCTCTCGCCCGAGCGCGCCCGGGGTGCCGCCTTCGCGGCGATCGTCGCGCGCTTCGAGGACGCGATCGCGCGCGACATGGCCAACAACGAGCTGACCTACCGCCCGCGGATCCTGCGCCGGCTCCTGGCCGCGGGCCCGATCGACGTCGAGGCGCTCAACGCCTGGGTCTACGCCGAGGTGTTCAAGACCCCCGACGACGACCCCTGGCTGGGGCTCGACTCCGGCGCTTACGCCGCCCTCGACCCGCTGGCCGAGTAGGCGCAGCTCCGGGAGGCCGCCACCCCCAAGATCTCGGCCCCGGTTGTGACTCCCGTGACGCACGCGCCGCGGGGGCAGCCCCGGGGCGCCGCCCACGAACCGGGATCGAAGGAGACCCTCATGAAGACGCTTCCCCTGGCCGCCCTGGCCGCCTGCCTGCTCGCCTCCCACGCCCTGGCCCAGGGCCAGACCCCCTACAACCCCTGCCGTGGCCGGAACAAGATCATGGAGGACGTCTGCGGGGAAGACGGCGCCGTGCTCCGCGACGAGCACGGGCGACGAGTCCAGCGCGAGGTCCAGGGAGACCGCTGGGGCAACGCCGACGGCAGCGAGTACGACCTCGCCGTGGACGGCGCCTTCGAGGGCCAGACCGTGGCCGTGTTGCAGCTCGCGCCCGAGATCGACTTCAGCAGGCCGAGGAAGGCCCTCGGGCAGAAGGGGTTCTCGGTCTATCGCTGGAACGGCGCGCCCGAGCCCAAGGACCTGGAGGAGGGGCTGAAGAAGGCCTGCCAGCTGTGGATCCTCTCGGGCACCACGCAGCAACTCAACGCCGAGCACCTGCAGGTGATCAAGGCGTTCTACGAGAGCGGACGCGGGCTCTATATCTGGGGAGACAACGCCCCCTACTACGCCGACGCCAACTTCGTGGGCGAGGCCCTGCTGGGCACGACCATGACCGGCGACGTGCCTGGCGCGCAGACCGTGGGGCTGCAGGAGACCAAGACCAGCCCGGGGATCCTCCCCAACCACCTGCTGAGCACCGGCCTGCAGTCGGTCTACGAGGGGATCACGATCGCCACGATCCAGTCGAACCAGACCCTGACGCCGCTGATCTACGGCTCCGCGGGGAACCTGGTGGCGGCGTTTCGCGACGAAGACGGCAAGCGCGTGATCTTCGACGGCGGGTTCACCCGGCTCTACTGCGGCTGGGAAGAGGCCGGCACGGGTCGCTACATTCGCAACGCCGCGGCCTGGTTGGTCAACGTCGAGCGCTTCGGCGACGAGGTCGTCGGCAAAGCCAAGCCTGTTGCGCAGACCCCCGAGCCCCTCGAGCAGACCGCCAAGTAGCGCCGGGGGCGGGCGTCGCGGACGAAGCATGCGCCTCGACGCCTCCCACGACGCCGATCGAGGACCTCGGCTGCGCGAGCTCCTCCGCACGGAGCGCGGCCGGGCCGTGTCGGCTCTCGCCCAGCATGGACGAGCTCGCGCGTCGCGCGCCGGGTCGTCTCCGGCGGCTGATTCGTGGGATTGCCGGCCCGGCTGGCGGGGGCTACCGTCCACCCATGGCAAGCAGAGACTGGAACGAAGACTACGCCCAGGGGCACCCGCCCTGGGACACCGGCCAGCCAGACGAGCACCTGCTCGAGCTCGTCCGCCAGGGAGCGATCCCGCCGGGGCGGGCGCTCGAGGTCGGGTGCGGGACCGGCACGAACAGCGCGTGGCTCGCCGAGCAGGGGTTCAGCGTGGTCGGCGTGGACGTGGCCCCGCTCGCGGTCGAGGCGGCGCGCACCCGGGCGCGCGGACGCGGGCTCGAGTGCACCTTCGAGGTGCTGGACTTCCTCAGCGCCGAGGTCCCCGGCGGGCCCTTCGACTTCGCCTTCGACCGAGGGTGCTTCCACGTCTTCGACGCGCCCGAGGCGCGGGCGCGCTTCGCGGAGCGGATCGCCGCGCTGCTCCGCCCGGGCGGCGTGTGGCTGAGCCTGATCGGCAGCACCGAGGGAGCCCCGCGTGACGTGGGCCCGCCCCGCCGCAGCGCGCGGGACGTGCTCGCGGCGATCGAGCCGGCGCTCGAGCTGCTCGAGCTGCGCTCCACCGTGTTCGAGACGACGCGCGGCGACGCGCCCGCGGCCTGGGTCTGCCGGTCGCGGCTGCGCAGCGTCCCTGCGCAACCCTCCACCGTCCGCGACTAGCGCCGGGCTGGCGGCGCGCGGCGCCCAGCCGACCTCGGAGGGGGGGCCTACCAGCCGTAGGCGCCCAGGGCCGCGGGCGGCACGCGCTCCCCCTGGGGCGCGAGGGTGAAGACCCACCCCAGGGGAGCCGGGCCGACGTCGTCCTGGCGGAAGTTGTATTCCGTCCGTCCCCAGCGCTGGCCAGCGGCGACCAGCTCGAACTCCGTGAAACGAACGCTGCGAGGATCCCAGCTCGCCCGCCCGAGCAGCGCCACGTCGATTCCCCGAGCGCGGCTCCCGTCTGGACGATCCGTCCAGGGCTCGGTGTTCACCTGGGCCTTGCCCGTGAAGCGCAGCTCGACCTTCGTCTTCTTGACGCTGAGCACCTCGGTCTGGAGGCTCGCTGCGTGAACGCTGCCTGCCTCGTGAGGGGTGGTCTGGCCCCGGACGTAGTCGGTCAGGTGCAAGCGCACGACACGCTGGACCAGCGCGGCCGGCCACGCTCGCGTGGCGCGCTTCGCGACTCGGACGGGGAGCACGGAGCGCAGCTCGCCCCTGCGGAACCAGGCGTAGTCGAGGTTCAGCGCTTTGGCGCGCCAGTCGGCGGGCTGGCCAGCGCGCGGCAGGTCGCGCACGTGAACGCGCATGGCCACGCCGTCGCTGGGAAAGCGCTGCTCGCCCCGCTGGATCTCGGCGCGCCGGGCCTCGGGATCGTAGGGGAGGAAGCGCTCGGACTTGGGCAGCGCGTCCCACGCGCGCAGCGCGCGGGTGAGCATGTCGCGCATGGGGCCTGGCTGGGTCGTGTTGACGTCGGCGAGGAGCACCCCGCTGGGAGCGACCGCGAAGATCCCTTGGCGGGTCGAGCTGTCGGTGCGATCTCCGTAGATCCCCTTGTCCATGAACTCCTGGAAGAGTTCGCACTCTGGGTCCTTGAGGTTGTGCAGCCTCCACACCTCGTCAGCGGCGGCGACGAAGCGCGCCGCCAGGGCTTGGATCTCGGGTTGGGACCAGACAGCCTGCCGGCCCTTCACGCCGTTGTTTCACGTGTGGCCCAGGGGGTGTCCGTTCATGGCCCAGAGGAGAATGGGCTTCTTCGCCTTCTGGGCTTCCACGACTGCGTCCCAGTAGCTCGACTTCCAGTCCACGTTGCGCCAGCGCTCCTCCTCCTTGTCGGGGAGCACGTAGTCCCGCAGCTGGGCATAGGTGCGCTCCGTCAGCCTGGGGGCGTCCTGGGCGAGCGCGGGCTGGGTCAGCGCCAGGGTCGCCAGGCACGCCAGGAACGAAGGACGTGTGAGCATGGGGCCTCGCTTGCGTGGGAGGAGCTGACGCCGGATCTCCTGGAGAGCTGGCGCCAAAGAGAGCTTACTGGATCCTCAGTGCCCGATCGCCGACCTGACGCACGGTCACGCGGAGCGCGCCGCTCATGGAGAAGCTCAGCGTGCGGTGCGGACGATCCACGAGGCCCAGCAGGGCGCCGAGGGTGATCAGGTAGCGGTCTTGACCGAGCTTCGTCCCCAGGCGCTTGAGCGCGCGCTCGAGGGCGGGCTTGTCCTGGGCGTGCAGGGCGCGCTGGATCCGGATCATGGTCTCCGCGAAGTACTCGGCCTCCGCTTGCTGCTCGTCCGTGAGGTTCGAGCGCTGGTGGTGGAGCTTGCACTCGTCTTCGTACGAGCGCAGGAAGGTCTCACGCGAGTTGCTCAGGATCTGGTCCAGGCCCCGGTCGCCCAGCTCGACGTCGACCGTCACCGTGGTCGCGCCGTACTCCCCGTCGGGGACCTCCGACGAGACGTTGAGGCCCCAGCGCCCGGCCTGGCGCAGCAGAGCGCGGCTCAGGCGGCCCCCGATCCCGAGGCGGCGCTTCTCGTGGTGCAGGCGGAAGGAGCGTTGAACCTGGCCTTGGCGGGTGCGCTTGAGGACCTCGATCTTGCACGTGCTGCCCCAGCGCCGGTCGAAGAGCTTGACGGTCGCCAGGCGGTCGTAGCGCCAGTAGTCGTAGTCCGTGACGCCGCCGGGCTCCTGCACGACCAGCGAGCCGATCGAGATCGTGCGCTGCACCGAGGCGCGGAGGAACACGCTCAGCTCGACGTTGGCCGCGACGTGGCGCCGCTCTTCGACGCCGATCTCGCGGCGGTCCAGGCTGACGCCCTGGACGCCCCCGGCGGCGCTGCGAAAGTCGCCGCGCACGGCGTCGCGGTAGGCGCGCCGGGCGGCCGCGTGATCGAGGTCGAAGCGGTAGGCCACCGAGAAGCGACGCTCCTTGGCGTTGCCCCTGGTATTTTCGCCAGAACCGCCGCAAGAAAGTCTGCCCTTCACGTTCAGCAAAGCGCGCCAGATACTCTGCACGGCGTGGGTCTTCGCTGTCTTCCAGCAGCTTTGCCGTAC
>JAGQRJ010000141.1 GCA_020425635.1 Planctomycetota bacterium
AGCAGCGCCTCCGTCGAGAGGCCGAGCAGCGGCTCGAGGTTGCGCACCAGGGCGTCTTCCAGGCGCGCGCAGGCGTCGGGGAGCGACTGGTGGGCCCCGCCGAGCGGCTCCTCGATCACCTCGTCCACGATCCCGAACTCGCTCAGGTCCGCCGCCGTCAAACGCAGGATCTGGGCCGCCGTCGACGCCTCCTCCGCGCTCTTCCAGAGGATCGACGAGCAGCCCTCGGGCGAGATCACCGAGTAGTAGGCGTGCTCGAGCATGAGCACGCGGTCGCCGACGCCGATCCCGAGGGCGCCGCCGCTGCCGCCCTCACCGATCACCACGCACACGACCGGCGTCTTGAGGCGGGCCATCTCCATGATGTTCCGCGCGATCGCTTGCGCCTGACCGCGCTCTTCGGCGGTGACGCCGGGGTAGGCGCCCGGGGTGTCGATCAGCGCGATCACCGGGAGCTTGAACTTCTCGGCCAGGCGCATGACCCGCAGCGCCTTGCGGTAGCCCTCGGGCTGCGCGCTGCCGAAGTTGCAGCGGATCCGCTCCTTGGTGTTCTTGCCCTTGCGGTGTCCGAGCAGCACCACCGAGCGCCCGCGCAGCTTGGCGAAGCCGGTGAAGATCGCGGGGTCGTCACCCGCGCCCTGGTCGCCGTGGAGCTCGAGGGTGTCGGAGAAGGTGGCGCTGCGGTAGTCGCTGAACACCGGCCGCTGCGGGTGCCGCGCGACCTGAACCCGCTCCCAGGGCGAGAGCTTGGCGAAGGTCTCGCGTTGCAGGTCTTCGCAGCGCTGGCGCAGCTCGGCGATCTGGCCCTGCATGTCCATTTCGGTCGATTCGGCGAAGCTCTCGAGCTCCTCGATCTTGCGCTTGAGCTCGTGAATCGGACCTTCGAAGTCCAGCTCGACGTCGGCCATGGCTGCGTCCTGCTCCTTGCGTCTCCGCGGCGCGGTCCTGCGCCCCCGGATCGGGGCGAATCCTAACCGCTGGGCGCCGTTTGCGGCAGGGTCCCGCGCAGATCGAGTCCCGCCCGCACCTCAGGGCGATAGACTGGGGGCGTGAGTGACCCCGCGCCCACCTCCGAGGACTCCGCGGCGAGGCCCGCGCCGCGGCGCCGCTGGCGTCGACGCTTCGCGGTGAGCGTCGTGCCCCTGGTCCTCGGGCTCTACAGCTGGCAGGTCGAGCCCTACTGGGGCGAGGTCACCGAGCACTCGGTCGGCGCCGGCCCGGCCTCGATCCGCGTGCTGCAGATCACCGACGTGCACATTCACGCGCTCGGAGCGCTCGAGCAGTGGGTGTTCGACACCGTCGCCGCTCGCCAGCCAGACCTGATCGTGATCACGGGCGACACGGTCAACTCGCCGCTCCCCGAGGCCGAGCGCGAGGCCGCGGTCGAGTTCCTCCGCCGCCTGGACGCTCCCCTGGGGGTCTACGCGGTCACCGGCAACCACGACGTGTGGGCCGGCGAGCGCGGCACGAGCTGCTTCCCCGAGGCCGGGGTCCCGCTCCTCGACGGGAAGCAGGTGACCCTGCTCGACGGACGGCTGACCCTCCAGGGCTTGGCCGACGCCCGCAGCACCCCGCTGCCCGCGACCGCGGGCTTCGACGTCGCGCTCTGCCACTACCCCGCGAGCTTCACGCGAGCCTCCGAAGCCAAGCTCGAGCTGCTCCTGGCGGGGCACAGCCACGGGGGTCAGATCCAGGTGCCGCTGTGGGGCGCGCTCAAGCTGCCCTACGACTGCGACGGCTACGCCGAAGGCTGGTTCGCGCAGGGCGACACACGCATGTTCGTGTGCCGAGGGGTCGGGACCTCCGTCGCCCCCCTGCGCTTCGCCTGCCGCCCCGAGCTGGCCGAGATCACGATCCACCTCCCCGAGTGAGTGCGCCGCAGGTATCCGTGCTCCTCAGCGTGCACCGCGACCGCGGCGGGCTGCGCCGCTCCGTCGAGCAGGTGCTGGCGCAGACGGTCCCGGACCTCGAGCTGATCGCGGTCGACGACGGCGCCCGCGATCAGACCCCCGCGGTCCTCGCCGAGCTGGCGGCGGCCGACCCTCGGGTGCGCGTGTTGACCAACGCCGAGAACCTCGGGCTCACGCCCTCGCTCAACCGCGGCCTCGAGGCCGCGCGCGCCCCGTGGATCGCGCGGATCGACGAAGGCGACGGCTGGGCTCCCGAGAAGCTCGCGCTGCAGCTGGCCCGGGCGGCGCGGGAGCCCGAGCTGGTGCTCCTGGGCACCCAGACGCGCTACGTCGACGCGACCAGCGGCGCGCCCCTCCCCGGGCCCGCGCTCCCCGTCACCGACGCCGACCTGCGCCGGGCGCTGGGGAGCGCGCAGAACCCCTTCGTGCACTCGAGCGTCCTGTTCCGTCGGATCCCGGGCATGCGCTACAACGCGTGGCCCTCGCTCCCCGAGCGCGCCATGGACACGATCTCGGACTACGAGCTCTGGCTGCGGCTCTCGCTCCTGGGCGGCCTGGCCAACCTCTCCGAGCCCCTGGTCGAGTTCGCCTACGCCGGCGGACACGCGGGGCTGACCACCGAGCGCGCCTCGCTGCAGTTCGACCTCAAGCGCCGTCTGCGCGCCGCCTTCGCCAGCGCCCTCGCGCGTGACCCCGCGGGCTGTGTGCTCGCCGGGCTCGACCCCGGGGACCAGCTCCCCGCCCCGCCGGGGCCGCGACGCCGGCTCTCGTTTCGCCTGCGCTACGGCGCGGTCAGCGCGCCCCCCTGGCGACGGCGCGCGCTGCGCGCGCTGGGCTACGCCCTCGACCCGCAGGACCTCGCGTTCCACCTCTGGACCAAAGCCCTCCCGGGGAGCGGCCTGCGCTGGACCCCCGACCCGGGGCTGCGCCGTCAGCTCGAGGCCGCCACCAGCTGATCGAGCGCCTCGGCGAAGCGCCGCGCCATGGCGCGGTGACTGTAGGCGTCGATCGCCGCGGCGGCGGGCTCCCACCGCACCTGCCCCGCCTGCGCGTAGTCGGCGTAGGTCGCGCGCAGGGTAGCCTCGAGCTGCCCCGGGTCGGCGCAGTTCCAGCCCGCCCCGGTCTCGCGCAGCAACGCGTCGACGACGTCCCCGGTCGCCGAGTCCCAGGCCAGGATCGGGCGCCCGGCCGCGAGGTACTCGAAGAGCTTCCCGGTCATGACGCCGCGCTGACTGCGGTCGCGCCAACCCAGGAGCAGCAAGAGCTGCGCCTCGCGCTCGCGCTGGAGCACCTCCTCCCGCGGGCGCCTCCCGTGCAAGGTCACCGCGTCGCCGAGCGCGAGCTGGTCTACCGCACGCGCCAGCCAATCAGGCGCGTCGCCGTAGAAGTCGACCTGCGCCTCGGCCAGCTCCCCCGCCCGTCGCATGCGCGCGAGCACCTCGAGGAAGGGCACCGGGTCCCGCGAACCCTGGTAGAGGGTCCCCGCGTAGACGATCCGGTATCCAGGAGCCAGGGGCACGCTCCCCGGCGGCGTCCGCTCCTCGGGGTCGAACCCGTTCTCGATCACCCCCACCGGACGCCCGTGCAGGCGCCCGTGCGCCTCGGCCAGCGGGCCGGAGATCGTGACCATGGCCCCCGCCCCAGCCAGGGTCTTGAGCTCCAGCCGCCGCTCGACCGCCCGCCGCAGCTCGCCGAAGGTGTAGTCCTGCTTGAGCGTCCAGAGGTCGCGGAAGTCCGCCAGCCAAGGCAACCCCGAGGCCACCTGCAGCTCGCGCGCGACGAGGTTCACCGTCGCCGGACCCGAGCTCGAGAGCAGGGCGTCGAAGGGCTCGCGCGCGACCAGCTCGCGCCCCACCCGCGTCGCGTTGGCGGCCCACGGACGCATGTCGTCGGGGTAGACGAGGACCCCCTTGATCCGCTGGAAGACCGCCGCAACCCGGGAGCGCCGCTGCGCGCGCCAGCCCTCCGGGACGCGCAGCTGCTCCTGGAAGCTCTTCTCGCTGTCGAGGCCCAAGCGCCGCTTGATCAGCACGCTCAGCTCGCCCGGGTCGTGGGCGCGCACGACCCGCCCCCCCTCGTCCGCGGGCGCCTGGGGGTGCGTCGCGGTCAACACCGTCGGCTCCCAGCCGAACTCCGGCAGGTAGCGGACCAGGCCGCGCAGCCGCAAGCTCGCCACGCTCGGGTGGGGGGGGAAGTAGTAGCTGACGATCAAGACCCGGCGCGGCATGGAACCAGGATAGCCGAGGCAGCGGCAGAGGCTGGCGGAGACGAAGCCGACGCCCCCAGCGCGGCCCGCGTCTCCTACTGGGTCATGCGCTCGGTGAGGGCCTCGGCCTCGCGCAGCTGCTCGAGCAGGGCCTCGCGCTGGGCGAGGACGACCTGGGGCAGCGGACCGCCCTCGACCCCACGGCGCGCGAGGGCCGCGTCGAAGGCGACGAGGCTCGCGCGGGTCGAGTCGACCAGCGCGCGCGCTCGCTGCGGGTCGTCGTAGAGCCGCACGTCCTGCACGCTGCGCTCGAAGAGCGAGGTCCGCAGGGCGATCGCGTCTTGCTGGAAGTCCATGAGCGCCTCGCCCTCGCGGCGCTCGACCGAGGTCAGGGCCTGCGCGCGCTGCTGGTGGGTGATCGCGTACTCTGCGAGCCGGGCGGTGTCCTCGGCGACCAGGCGCTGAGCGCCGCCCAGGTCCTTCGCCTCCCCCGCGGCGCGGATCGCCTCGCGGTGGAGCTGGGCGCGCAGGGCGACGACGTCCCGGTAGCTCGCGCGCAGGCGCTCCAGCTCCGCGCGCTGGACCTCCGAGGGCTGGGCGCCGGAGCCGGCGTCCTCGGCCGCGGCGAGCTGCGAGGCCACGAGCTGCGCCATGCCGCTCACGGCGCCGAGGTCCTTGCCCTCGGCCGCGCGCTGCTGGGCCTCGCGCAGCAGGTAGTCGCGCAGCTCGACGGCGTTGCGCTGGTGCCACTTCAGACGCTCGTGCTCCTCGCGCACGACGGTGGCCTCGTCCCAGGCGTCCTTCACGGCCAGCTCGGACCGAGCCAGGCGCGCCGTCGTGGACTCGACGAGCCGCGAGGCGGCGTCGAGGTCGCCGCCCTCGAGGATCTCGCGCACGGCGCGGTCCTGCACGTGGTCTCGCGCCGCGGCGGCCTGGCGCTGCAGCTCCACGAGGCGTTCGTGCTCGGCGCGCTCCTCCTCGGTGGCGTCCTCGTTGTCGGCGAGGGCGACCTGCGAGCGCGCGAGGCGCGCGGTGTTCTCGCGCACCAGCTCCTCGGCCTGCTCCAGGTCGAGGCGCTCGACGATCTCCTGGGTCGCGCGCGCCTGGAGGTGGTCTCGGAGCTGGCGGGCCGCCTCCTGGTGCTGGCGCAGCCGCTCCCGCTCGGCGCGGGCCGCGGCGCTCGGGGCGCCGTCGCCGCTCAGCTCCTGGGTCGCCTCGGCGAGCCGCCCGGTGTTCGCGGCCACCAAGGACTCCGCCGCGTCGAGGTCCTCGGCGGCGAGGGCCTCGTCGCGGGCGGCCTCTTGCAGCGCGTCGCGCTCGGCCGCCGCGTTGACGTAGTCTTCGCGCAGCGCGTCCCAGGAAGCCTGGAGGGCGTCGCTCGGCGCCTCGGCCAGCCCGTGCTCGCCGCGCTGCTCCGACGCCTCGAGGTCCAGGAGCTCTTCCTCGTCGCGCTGCTCGGCCTCGCCGGCGGCCAGGGCGTCGACGGCCTGCTCCACCCGCTCCTCCGCGGCCTCGAGCTTCGCGACGGTGTCGGTCTTCGCCCCGCCTGCAGCCTGCGCCGGCGCGGCCTGGGGCTTGGCTGCGCGACCCGGCGTCTGGGGAGCGACCTTGCGCCCCACGCGACCGAGGGCGCTGCGGGCTCCGCCGCCGCCCGCTGCGGCGTCCACGACGCTCAGGGCCTCCGCTGGCGCGTCGGTGCGGATCCCCGAGACACGGAGCAGCGGCTTGCCGTCGGCGTCGCGCAGCTCGAGTCGCAGGCGCCCGTCCTTGATCTGCACCCGCCCACTCGCTGGCCCCAGGGGGGTCGCGGCGGGGACCTCGGTCGCCGCGGCCTTGGACTCGGTCGGGGCGCCAGCGCGAGCCCGACGCCGGTTCTCGATGATCGCGGCGAGGCCGGTGAAGGTGGGCTCGCGCTCAGCGGCGGCGCCCGCCTTGGCGCGCGAGGCGCCGCCAGCGGCGGAGCCTGCGCCGACCTCGTCCGCCCCTCCGAGGGTCAGCACCCCCGACTCGTCGAGGGCCCCCCCGACGCGAAGCGCGCCGAGGGTCGCGGTCAGGCGCCGGACGATCTCCCGGTCGCTTTGCTTCGCAGACACTTCGACCGTCCCCGTGACCGGGGCGCCGGTCCGGTCCTGACCCTGCACCTGGTAGGTGTAGGTGTCGGCCTGGGCGACCGCGACGCAGACGCCGAGCGCGAGGCTCAGCCCGAGCAGTGTTCGATCCATCGCTTCCAACTCCGCAGGGACCCCACCGCACGTCCCAGGCCAGCCCGGAGCTCACGCAGAGCACCAGCCAAACCTGCACTTAGGGCGGCGCGCCGGAGGAGGGTGGTCGCTTCGGTTTCGCGTCCCAGCGCTGCCAGCCACACAATGGTTGCGGTCCGCGAGACCTCTTAAGTCCTGAAAGCGCTAGGGCTACTCCTCCGCAGAGGGCTCGCTCGGCTCAGGCGCGGAGCCCTCGGCGCCCGGATCCTGAGCCCCGCCTTCGCGCAGGCGCCCGACCTTGACCTCGGGCGGCGTGAGCCCGAGCTCGGCCTCGTGGGGGAACGGGTTCTCCAGGTAGTTGACCACCGAGCGCACGATCTTGCCGATCTTGTTGCCGTCGAGCAGCCGGTGGTCGAAGGTCGCCGAGACGTTGATCACCGGCCGGATCGTGAGCTCGCCGTCGACGACCCAGGGGCGGTCGGCGATCTGGCCCACGAGGGCCACGAAGGGCACGCGCGACACCGGGACCAAGGGCGCGTAGGCCACGTCGACGCCGAACTTGCTCACGTTGGTGACCATGACCGTACCGAAGGGCTCCGGCCGGGCGCCGAGCCAGGTCGGGGTGATCCCGAGGTTGTATTCGAGGAAGGTGAAGAAGCCGAGCATGCGCCGCAGGAGCCAGGTCGGCATGCGCCCCAGGCACCCCTTCTGCGTCTTCTCGTATTGCTTGTCCTTGCCGGAGCGCAGCTTGTGCGAGACCTCGCGCAGCTCGGTCGCGACCTGCACGGGGTTCTTCTTGCCCACGTCGGTGACCACGACCCCCGAGAGATCCTGCCCGTCACCGAGGTCGACCTGGAAGTAGACGTCGACCGTGTCCTTCACGTAGGGCCGGCCCCAGATCAGCTTGGTGTTGCCGTCGGGAACCTGGGTCAGCGCGAGGGCGATCGCGCGCCCGACGAGCTGCCCGATCGAGGGCCACACGTCGTAGCGCTCCTTGACCTGGGCCTGGAACGCCCGCGCGAGGGTCACGTCGATCGCCTTGTAGCCGTAGATCGTCCCGTCGCTCGGGGCCCTCCACATGGCGTTGGCGATCTTGCGGAAGCCGCGCAGCTCCTGGCGCTGGTAGCCCATAGGGCGCTCCCCTTTCGGCGGGCGAATCCTAGCCCGGCGCGGGGCGCTTTGCGAACTCCACGACGCTGGATCCCCCGACCCTCGCGCGGCGCGGGCGCCTCGTCGCAGACGTCTTCGGGTAGGCTCCCCTCCCGAAGGAGGCTGCATGGACCTCGAAGGAAACGTCGCGCTGATCACGGGCGGCGGCACAGGGATCGGGCGCGGGGTCGCGGAGTATTGGGTCGCCCACGGGGGCCGGGTCGTGGTGTGCGGCAGGCGCGAGGCGCCGCTGCAGGAGGTGTGCGAGGCCCTCGGCGACGCCGCCAGCCACGTGTGCATGGACCTCGCCCGCCGCGGCGACGCCGAGCGCACGGCCGAGGTCGTGCGCGAGCGCCACGGACGCCTGGACACCCTCGTCAACAACGGCGGGACCTTCTTGCTCAGCCCCCTGGTCGACTCGAGCGACGACGCGATCGAGCAGGTGTTCCGCGTGAACGTGATCGGGCTCCTCGCCCTGACCCGCGCCTGCGTCCCGCTCCTGATCCAGAGCAAGGGCGCGGTGGTCAACCTCTCCTCGGTGGTCGCCCAAGGCGTGCTCCCCGGCTCGATCGCCTACGCGGGGAGCAAGGCGGCGGTCGAGCAGATCACGCGCTGTCTGGCGGCGGAGCTCGGCCCCCAGGGCGTGCGCGTGAACTGCGTCGCCCCCGGCCTGACCGCGACCGAAATGAGCACGGCCCTGCGCGCCGACCCCGCGTCGGTGGACCAGGTGATCCAGGACACCCCCCTCGGACGAATCGCCGACCCCGCGGACGTCGCCCCGAGCGTGGCCTACCTCGCGAGCAAAGAGGCCGCCTGGGTGACCGGGCAGATCCTCCAGGCCAGCGGGGGCCTGCTCCTGTAGTGAGCGTGTTCGCCTATGTCAGCGGGCACGGCTTCGGCCATTGGACCCGCAGCCAACCCGTGCTCGCGTCCTGCGGGCTCGCGGTCCACGTGCGCACCAACATGCGCGCCCTGCGCCTCGCGCGGCGCGCGGAATGGGCCCAGAGCCTGGCCAAGGTCGACACCGGACCCGGGGTCGTGCAGCGCGGGCCCCTCGACGTCGACCCCGCGGCGACGCTCCACGCCCTCGAGGCCCACGTGGCGAGCTGGCCCGGCTTGATCGAGGCCGAGGTGGCGGCCGCGCGCGCCGCGGGGTGCCGCCTGGTCTACGCAGACGCCCCCCCGGTGGCCTGCCTGATCGCGCGGGCCCTCGGGGTGCCGGCGCTGGTCGTCGCCAACTTCAGCTGGAGCTGGATCTACGCGCACCTCCGCGACGGCGCCCCCGCCTTGCGCGCGCTGGCACAGCGCTGCCGCGACGCGGAGGCCCTCGCCGACGACGCGCTGCACCTCCCTGGAGGCGGCGGCCTGAGCCACCTCGCGCCGGGACGCGCGCGCGCCTGCGCGCTCTGGCAGCCGGCCACC
>JAGQRJ010000880.1 GCA_020425635.1 Planctomycetota bacterium
CCACGATCCAGCCCATGCCCAGGACGCTGAGGCACAGGCCCACCAACCCCAGGGGCTTGCTCATGCCCTGAGCTTATCGTGCCCGGCCACCGCGCGCCGGGGCTACCCGCCGCCGAGGGGCTGCTTCACGGGGCTCGGCGTGCGCTTGGGGTTCCGCACCGGGGCCCGCTGGGTCGGCTCGACCTCACGCACCAGGCGCGTGACCTCGACCTCGACCTCGGCGCTCGCCTGGTTCCCCGCGGGGTCGTAGGCCACCGCGCGGATCCGCGCCGGGCCGGGCTCCCTGGCTCCTGGGCGCCAGTCGAAGGCGAAGGGAGCCTCGCTGAGGGTCGCGACCGCGACCCCGTCGACCTGCAGCTCGACGCGCTCGACGAGCACGTCGTCGCTCACCTCGAGCTCGATCCGGGCGAGCACGAACACCTTCCCTCCGCTCGCGGGGCGGAGGATCGCCACCTGCGGCGGCGTGGTGTCCGGGGTCGGCGCCGGGGGCTCCGCGCCTACGCCCGTGTTGTGCGAGTTGCCGTGGTAGGTCCCCCACGCGACCTGCCGGCGGTCGGCGCGGAGCCCCGTGGCGTAGGCCACCACCCGCCCCAAGACCCTGCCCCCCGTCGTCGCCTCGGCCATGGAGCTCGTGCCGACGAGCAGCTCGAGCCGCCCGTCGCCGCTCAGGTCGCCCAGGGTCAGCCCGCCCGACGAGCGCAAGCCCGCGCCGCGGATCGCAGGCTGCGCCGCCTGCTTGGGGAACCCGCGCAAAGGCTGGCCGTCGGCGCGGTAGCCGACGATCCGCGGGACCCAGAGGGGGTCAGGTCGCGCGGCCCCTGCGGGTTGGGCCACCTGGTGCACGGCGCGATAGACCACGTCCAGCCGCCCGTCTCCGTCGAAGTCGGCGAGCAAAGGCGACGACCCGCGCACCCCTTCGCCCGCGGCGCCGCCGCGGATCGCGCTCAGGGTGCCGTCGTGCTCGAAGGCCTGGAATCCCCCGCTGTGGTTGGTGATCACCACCTCCAGCTTGCCGTCGCCGTCGAGGTCGCCCAGGGAGAGCCCGGTCACGTGGCCTGGCGGGTCGCTGGCGGGCCAGCCCGGGAGCGAGCGCCCGTCGGGGCGCAGCGCGAACACCTTGCGCTCGCTGCCCCCCCAGCCCGCCGCGACCAGGTCGAGCGTCCCGTCGCCGTCGAGGTCCCCCGCGACGGGCCCCACCGGGTGGAAGATCCCGCTGAAGCGCCCGAGCTCCGGCTGCACGCCAGGGTAGACCGAGCCGTCCGCGCGGTAGACGCAGAGCCGGTGCCCGTCGTCTTGGGTCCGCACCCAGAACGCGACCTCGAGCCCCCCGTCGCCGTCGAGGTCGGCGACCGCGAAGCGCTCGGGGAGCAGCTTCGCGCCGGGGACCTGCACCGGGAAGCCCTCGAGCGGCGCGCCGCGTCGATCGAAGGCCTGCAGCGTGCCCGCGCTGGGCCCGCCCCCGCACACGACGTCGAGGAAGCCGTCGCCGTCGAGGTCGGCCAGGGCGACCAGCGCCTCGAAGAGCCCGACCTCGCCCACGCCCACGCGCCGCGACCAGCGGATCGCGCCGTCGGGATCGAGCACGAACACGCGCCACTCGACCCCGGTGGGCGGGGTGCACTGGGCGAGGACCGCGAGCTCCGGGGTCCCGTCGCGGTCGAGGTCTCCCACGGCGGGGGTCCCGACCCTGCTGCCGAACACGGGATACGCGGGGTCGAAGCCCGTGACGGGCGCGCCCTGGGCGTCGTAGGCCTTGAGCGCGAGGAAGGGCAAGTCGCGCGGCACGTAGCCGAGGAACACGCCGATCCCGGGCCCGTACCCGGCGAGCAGGCGGTTCCCCGCCGCAAGGGGCACGACCCGCGGCGTGTCGTTGAAGCCCCAGGCGCTGGGGCTGAGTGTCCGCGGCCAGCCGTCGAGGCGAGCGCGCTCCACGACCACCGCGGTCGTGGCCACGCGCGTCCCTGCGCTGAACTCGGCGCGCAGCCGCAGGGTGTAGACCCCGTCGGGAAGCCCCGCCGGCGGCGCCCAGCTCCCGAGCAGCCCCCCGGCCACCGCCCGGGTCGCGCTGTGGATCGGGGTCCAGGCGGTCGGGGCCGCGCCGGCGCCGTAGTCCAGGGTGTAGCTGCGGAACCCCTCTCCTCCCGCCGTGCCCCGAATCGACACCGGATCGCCTCCGCTGAACTCGGCGTAGGGCGCGGGGGCCTCGAGCTCGGTGGTCCGGTAGCGAAAGCCGACCGCGGTGCGGAAGGTCCCGCCCGCGGTGTCGGTCACCGTGAGCCGCACCGCGCCGAAGCCGTCGCTCCAACCCGGCTGGGGCGTGAGCGTGCCCAGGGGCCCGTCCACCACGGCCGCGCTCGAGGTGCGCAGCAGGAGGAAGGCGTCCCCCCCCGGCGGGAGGTAGTCGAGGCGGTAGGAAGCAAAGCTCGCGCCCGCCGCGCGCCCCTCGACCACGAGCGGCTCGTTGACCACCTGCCCTCCGGTCGGGGTGGTGATCCGCAGCTCGGGGAACTGCGTGGCGTCGGGGCTCACGCTGCGCAGGGCGGCGGCCGCGTTGATCCGCCCGTGGCCGAAGCGCACGTCCTTGCCCGGCGGCCC
>JAGQRJ010000003.1 GCA_020425635.1 Planctomycetota bacterium
ACGACGAGTCCCTGGCCGCGGCCATGGAGGCCGAGCTCAGGTTCGCGCGCTTGGGGCCGGCCTTCGCGGGGAAGCTGGCCGAGGCCAAGCGCCTCCAGGCCGAGGCCCTCGAGCACCTGGGGCCCGGGGCGACCCCGCGCGAGGCCCGCTGACCCGCAGCCTATCTGCCGCACAAAGCGGGTTTTACGGTTGGCGAGCGCGCGGCCAGGCACTACCGTAAGCGCCCTGAAACGGAACGGAGGTGCCCATGGCCCCCGCGACTCACGTGCGCAAGCACGAAGCGCTGAAGTCCTTACTCGATCGCCGAATCGTCGTCCTCGACGGCGCCATGGGCACGCTGATCCAGCTCGAAGAGCTCGACGAGGCTGCTTTCCGTGGCGAGCGGTTCGCCGACCACACCCTGCCGCTGCACAACTGCAACGACGTGCTGGTCTTGACCCAGCCCGACCTGCTGCGCCGGATCCACACGGTCTACCTCGACGTCGGCGCCGACGTGATCGAGACCAACAGCTTCAACGCGACCTCGATCGCGATGGAGGACTACGGGCTCGAGGGGCAGATCTACGACCTCAACCACGCCGCGGCGCGGGTCGCGTGCGAGGCGGTGGAGGCTTGGGAGCAGGCGCACCCGGGCGACGTGCGCTTCGTGGCGGGCTCCATGGGCCCGACCAACCGCATGGGCTCGCTGAGCCCCAAGGCCGACCAGCCGGCCTACCGCGCGATCGACTACGACGGGCTCTACGCCGCCTACTACGAGCAGGCGCGCGGCCTGATCGAGGGCGGGGTCGACATGATCCTCTGCGAGACCTCGATCGACACCTTGAACCTCAAGGCCGCCCTGGGCGCCGTGCACGCGCTCAAGCGCGAGCTCGACCGCCCCGAGCTCCCGGTGTTGGCCTCGATCACCTTCACCCAGGAGGGCTCGGACCGGATCCTCTCGGGGCAGACCGTCGACGCGGTGTGGACCTCGATCGAGCACTTCGACTTGACCGCCGTGCTGATCAACTGCGCGCTGGGCCCCGAGGCCATGCGTCCGCTGCTCGCGCAGCTCGCCCAGGTCGCCCCGATCCCGGTGGGCTGCTACCCCAACGCGGGCTTGCCCAACGAGTTCGGCGAGTTCGACGCGACCCCCGAGAGCATGGCCAAGACCCTGGGCGAGTTCGCCGAGGCGGGCTGGCTGAACCTCACCGGCGGCTGCTGCGGGAGTCGGCCGGAGCACGTACGCGCGATCGCCGAGGCGGTGAAGGGCTGCGCGCCCCGCCAGATCCCCAGCGTCGAGCCGGGGCTGCGGCTGAGCGGGCTCGAGGTCTACAGCCCGACCCCCGGCGGGTTCACGATCGTGGGCGAGCGGACCAACGTCTCGGGCTCGCGCAAGTTCTCGCGCTTGATCCGCGAGGAGCGCTTCGAGGAGGCGACGGAGGTCGCGCGCAAGCAGGTCACGGGCGGGGCGAACATCCTCGACGTGTGCATGGACGCGGACCTGATCGAGGGCCCCGCGGCCATGACCCGCTTCCTCAACCAGATCGCCGCCGAGCCGGACATCTCGCGGATCCCGGTCATGGTCGACAGCTCCGACTGGGAGGTGCTCGAGGCCGGGCTGAAGGTGCTCCAGGGCAAGGGGGTGGTCAACTCGATCAGCCTCAAGGACGGCGAGGCGAAGTTCCTCGAGCGCGCGCGGAAGGTGCGCGCCTACGGCGCGGCGGCCGTGGTCATGGGCTTCGACGAGCAGGGCCAGGCGACCTCGGCCGAGCACAAGCTGCAGATCGCCGAGCGCGCCTACACCCTGCTCACCGAGCAGGCCGGGTTCCCGCCCGACGACATCATCTACGACCCCAACGTGCTCGCGGTGGCCACCGGGATCGAGGAGCACGCCGACTACGCCAAGAACTTCATCGAGGCCTGCCGCCTGATCAAGGCGCGCTTCCCGCGGATCAAGCTCAGCGGCGGGATCAGCAACGTGAGCTTCGCCTTCGCGGGCAACGACGTGGTGCGCGAGGCCATGCACGCCGCGTTCCTCTACCACGCGATCAAGGCCGGCCTCGACATGGGGATCGTGAACGCGGGGCAGCTCGCGGTCTACGAGGAGGTGCCCAAGAAGCTGCGCGACCTGGTCGAGGACGTGATCTTCAACCGGCACCCCGGCGCCACCGACGCCCTGGTCGACTACGCCGAGCAGGTGCGCGGGTCGGGCAAGAAGCGCGTCGAGGACCTCAGCTGGCGCGAGGGGACGCTCCACGAGCGCTTCGGGCACGCGCTGCTGCACGGGCTGGTGAACTTCGTCGACGAGGACGTCGCCGAGGCGCTGGCGACCTTCCCCACCCCGCTCTCGATCATCGAGGGTCCGCTGATGGACGGCATGGGGGTCGTGGGCGAGCTGTTCGGCGCGGGCAAGATGTTCCTCCCGCAGGTGGTGAAGTCGGCGCGGGTCATGCAGAAGGCCGTGGCCCTGATCGAGCCCCACATGGAGCGCGAGGCCAACGCGTCGCGCGGCCGCCTGCTGCTGGCCACGGTCAAGGGCGACGTCCACGACATCGGCAAGAACATCGTGGGGGTCGTGCTGGCCTGCAACGGCTACGACATCATCGACATGGGCGTCATGCAGCCCGCCCAGGACATCCTCGACCGCGCCAAGCAGGAGGGGGTCGACCTGATCGGGCTCAGCGGCTTGATCACGCCCTCGCTGCGGGAGATGGCCCACGTCGCCAGCGAAATGCAGCGCCAGGGCTTCACCTGCCCGCTCCTGATCGGCGGGGCGACGACCTCGCTCAAGCACACCGCGGTCAAGATCGCGCCCTCCTACGCCGGGCCCGTGGTCTACGTCAAGGACGCCAGCAAGTCGGTGGACGTGCTCGGCGAGCTGCTCTCCGAGCGCAAGGACGCCTTCGTCGCCACGAACCACGCCCAGCAGGCCGCGGCCCAGGAGGCCTTCGCCAACCGCCCCACCCGGCAGCCCCTGGTCTCGATCGCCGAGGCGCGGGCCCGGGCCACGCCGATCGCGTGGAGCGCCGAGGACCTCTCGACCCCGCGCCGCCTGGGGATCCAGGAGCTGAGCGTGAAGCTGGGGGACCTGATCCCCTACGTCGACTGGACCCCGTTCTTGCACACCTGGGAGCTCAAGGGGACCTACCCCGCGATCTTCGAGGACCCCCAGCAGGGGGAGCACGCGCGCAAGCTGGTCGAGGACGCGCGGGCGCTGATGCAGCGCCTCGACCGCGAGGGCGCGCTCCAGGCCCGCGCGGTCTACGGGCTGTTCCGCGCCCACAGCGAGGGCGACGACGTCGTGCTCCTGGGCGAGGACGGCGCCGAGCTCACGCGCCTGCCCCAGCTCCGGCAGCAGCAGCAGAAGTCGACCCGCGGGACCGACACCCGGCCGTATCAGTGCCTGGCCGACTTCGTGGCCCCCAAGGCGAGCGGCCTGAGCGACCACGTGGGCGCCTTCGCCGTGACCGCGGGGCTCGGGCTCGAGCCCCTGGTGGCCGCGGCGGAGGCCAAGCAAGACCCCTACGAGAAGATCCTGCTCCAGGCGGTGGCCGATCGCTTCGCGGAGGCGCTGGCCGAATACCTCCACGAGCGCGTGCGCGCGGAGTGGGGCTACGACGAGGTCGGGCGGCTGCAGCAGGGCGAGCTGCTCAAGGAGCGCTACCGCGGGATCCGGCCGGCGCCGGGCTATCCGGCCAGCCCCGACCACCGGATCAAGCGACGCCTGTTCGCGCTGCTCGACGTCGAGGCGCGCACCGGGATCACGCTGACCTCAGGGCTGGCCATGCACCCCGCGGCCTCGGTCAGCGGGCTCTACTTCGCGCACCCCGAGGCGAAGTACTTCGCGGTCGGCCCGGTGGGCGAGGACCAGGTCCGCGACTACGCGCAGCGCTGGGGGGAGCCGATCGAAGAGGCCGAGCTCTGGCTCGAGCACGGCCTCGGCTACACCCCCTCGCGCTGAGCCGCGCTCAGCGGAGGTAGCCCAGCGACTTCAGGTGCCGACGGATCGACTCCTCGAGCCGGTCCTTGTCGACCTCGTCGTCTGCGTCGAGGTCGTGGTTCTCGGCGACGTGGGCGAGGTAGGCGCGGCACAGCGGGTCCGCGCCGCCCGCGCTGGCGAGGAAGCTGCTGTGGCAGGTCGGACAGCAGTTGACCACCCACACGGTCTCGTCCGCCCCGCGCTCGACCTCGATCGGGTGGTCGTCGCGCCCGAGCTCTTCGATCCGCCACACCGCGTTGGAGGTGTTGCGGGTGTCGCCGCGGAGCACCGCGCGGTAGTTGAGGCTGGGCTCGAACTCCCAAGCGCCCCAGTCGTAGCGGGCCTTGAGCGTCTCCACGCGCGCGGCCTCTCGGTAGCGCGCGCGGAAGGCCGCGAGGTCCTTGGGCGCGTCGCCCTTGAAGAAGAACAGGCGCAGGTGCGCCTCGTCTGCGCCGTAGCCCGACTCCTCGCACTCGACGTCCGCGTCTTCGTCGTCGTCGTCCTCGGCGCAGTCGAACTCGATCGGGTCCCGGCACACGGCGCACTCGAAGTCCCTGGTTCCCATGGCATGCCCTCTCTGCCCGCGAACCTATCACGTGAGGTCACGCGCCCAACGCCAAGTGATCGCGATCGCACACTCCGACGGTGAGCCCTCGTCACCCCGCGCGCTAAGTCCTGTCCGATCCGATCGGCCCTCGGTTCGCTCAGCGGTCGCTGAGCTGGGAGGGTTCATGCGACGACTGGGGTTCGTAGCGCTCGCCGCCGCGCTGAGCGGCTGCGCCGGGGTTGGGCCGGGCGAGGATCGCCCCTTCGTGATCACGAGCGGGAGCCAGGTCGGCGACCTCTACTGGAACGGCGAGCTGACCGACAGCCGCAGCAACCGTTGGAACGTGTGGATCCTGCCGGGGATCGCGCCGAGCGTCCAGTTCGGGGGGGAGGCCTGGGGGGACGCGTGGCGGTTCGCCAGGCGGCTGGGCGAGGGGGACTACTGGGCCGAGCGCGGAGACGACGTCTGCGACGGGCTCGAGTTCGCGGGCCAGGACACGGTCCAGGACTTCTGGTTGAGCGGGACCCGCGAGGACTTCAGCGAGGCCAGCGAGGCGATCGCGGCGAATCTGCGCGAGACCCCCTTCGGCTGGATCCCTCGCGTCCTCGGCAACGCGGCGTGGGGCTACGTGATCAAGCCCCTCGCGCGGCTGGGGGGCATGCCCCTCGGGGTCGCGGGGGGGCTGAGCTACGCGGTCGCCGCGCCGACGCTGCAGGTCGCCGCGCGCCCCGTCGGAGGCCTGGGCTACGGCGTGGCCGCCGGCACCGCCGCGCCCCTGGGACGGATCGCGTTCCACCACCCCGCGTTCCTGCTCGCGCTCTTCAACCGTGAGCCCGCGCCGCGTCACGACGGGAGCTTCGGGCTCGAGATCATCAGTGGGCCCGACGCGTTCGACGGGGCGTGGGACGCGCCCGAGGGCGAGGGCCTCGCGCCCCTCCTCGCCGAGCCCGCCGCAGGAGCGCCCCCGACCGAGGCGCCCGGGGAGCCAGGCTTCGAGCTCGAGCTGGCCACCTACCTGCGCGCGACGCGCCGGTCCTTGCTCGTCGCGCGGGGTCCGGGTCGCGGGCTCAGCGAATCCTGGTCCACGGAGCAAGCGCTCAGCGCGCTCGGCCAGGTGCCGCTGCTCGACGAGCTCCGCGGCCTGGAGGACCTCACCTCTCCGGAGCTCGTTTGGGTCGCCTGGGGGCGGATCTCCGCCCTCGACCCGAGCGGTGCGCTCCTCGACCGCGAGGCCTTCCTCGCCGAGGTGGGCGCGATCTGCGGGCGCCACGCGCGCTGAGGTCGGCAGAGGTGGAGTTCGAGCCGCAGTTCGCGATAGGATCTCGCTCGGATCGGAGGGCGCCGTGGGTGTCGAAGAGCGCTTGGAGAACCTGGGGCTGAAGCTGCCGCGAGCGGCGAAGCCGGCCGCCAACTACGTGCCCTACATTCGCAGCAACAACCAGATCTTCGTCGCGGGGCAGATCCCGGCGTGGGAGGGCGAGCTGCGCTTTCGCGGGCGCCTCGGCGACGACGTGACCCTCGAGCAGGGGCAGGAGGCGGCGCGGCTGTGCGCGCTGAACATCCTCTCCCAGCTCAAGGCGGCCTGCGACGGGGACCTCGAGCGGATCGCGCGGATCGTGAAGCTCGGCGTGTTCGTCGCCTGCACCCCCGACTTCGTCGATCAGCCGCAGGTCGCCAACGGCGCCTCGGACCTGTTCGTCGAGGTCATGGGCGAGATCGGTCGTCACGCGCGCTTCGCCGTGGGGGCGCCGAGCTTGCCCCTCGGGGTCCCGGTCGAGATCGACGCGGTGGTCGAGCTCATGCCTGGCTACGGCGACGCTCCGCCGACCGGGCGTTACCGCCAGGGTTAGGCCATGCCCGACGTCCATGCGCGCGCGAGGGCCGGAGTGAGCGTGGCGCTGCTCGCCCTGGGGGCGACGCTGTGCCGCGCGGAGGGCGACCCCGCGCCGGTCGAGAGCGGCGACTACCCGCTGGTCGTGTTCCAGGACGCGACCTACGTCGACCTCGCGGTGGGGGAGGCGCGCGGACTGTTCTTGCTCGACACGGGGGCGAACACCTCGGGGATCGACGAGCGCTGGCTGGCGAAGTCGGGGGTCCGCGGGAGCTACGAAGACGGGGGCTCGGTGGCCGGGACCACCGGGGTGCAGCGCGTGGAGAAGGTCGTGCTCCCGCGGCTGGCCTTGGGGAGCGGGTTCTTCCTCTCGCCGCGCTTCGTGGTCTCCGACTACCGCGCCTTCGCGCACCCGCCCGAGGGCGCGCAGGTCGGGCTGCTAGGCACGGACCTCCTGGTCAACTACCAGGTCTCCCTCGACTACGCGGCGCGGCGGGCCCGGCTGGCGCTGCGCCATGAGCGCCGCGAGCGCGAGGGGCGCTGGCGCGCGACCGCGCTGACCTACCCGCTCAACCTGCCCACGGTCAACGCGCGGCTGGGGGGCGTCGACCTCCCCTGTCGGCTCGACAGCGGCGCGGGCTACACCGACCCGCGCCCCTTCCTCGACGGCAACGTCGCCGCGCTGAACGCGCTGCGCGCGGCGGGGGTCACCCTCCGCGAGGCCGGGACCCTCGGAGTGCGCGGGATCACCGGCGGGCAGACCCTGCGGCTCTACGAGGGCGACCTGGCCCTCGAGGTCGGCCCGCGGCGGATCGAGCAGGTCGTGCTCGTGGTGCACCCCAGCGGCTCGCTGGCGCGTCGTGACCCGCTGCTCCTGGCCGGGGGGCCGATCCTCCGCCGCTGGGAGCGGGTCGTGCTCGACCCCTTCGACCGCCTGCTGTGGCTGCCCGCCGCCGACGGCGACTGAGGCGGGCTAGCAGCCCGTTGAAGAAGCCCTGGACTGCGTTGCTCGTCGGTCACAACCCCCACGGTTGCTGGACCTCCTCGCGCCTTGCCAGGGCTTCTTCAACAGGCTGCTAGCCGAGGACCTCGCGCAGGCGCGCGAGGAACTCGGCGACGTCGTCGGCCGCGAGGAAGGGCCCGAGGCTCGCTCGCAGGGTGCCGTCGGGCTCGGTCCCCAGGCGGCGGTGCGCGCGGGGCGCGCAGTGCAGGCCCGCGCGCAGCGAGACCTCGAGGGCGTCGAGGGTCACCGCGAGCTCCTGCGGGCGCCAGCCCTCGACCGTGAAGGACACCACCGGCAGATCCTGGGGCTGGTCCGCCGCGAAGACCGTGACCTGGGGGAGCGCGCGCAGCCCCGCGCGCAGCGCCTCGGCCAGCGGCGCCGTCCGCGCGTGGAGCGCGGCCGGGGTCTGATCGGCGATCCAGGTCAGCGCCGGGCTCAGGGTCGCGAAGGCCCAGGCGTTGGGGGTCCCGACCTCCAGCGCGCCGGGGAACTCCGCGGGCGGCGCCTCGTCGTGGCTGCGGCTCCCGCTGCCGCCCGTGATCCACGGGCGCAGCTCGAGGCCCTCGCGCAGGTAGAGCCCGCCGCTGCCCGTCGGGCCGAGGAGCCCCTTGTGGCCGGAGAACGCGAGGGCGTCGACCCCCAGCGCGTCGACGTCCAGGGGCAGGGCGCCCACGGTCTGCGCCCCGTCGACCAGCAGCCGCGCGCCGCTCGCGGTGCAGCGGGCGGCGATCCCGGCGAGGTCCTGGACCGCGCCGGTCACGTTGGAGCCGTGGGCCACGACCACCAGCCGCGTGGGCTGCTCGAGGAGCTGCGCCAGGTGCTCGAGGTCCCAGCGCAGGACGTCGTCGCTGCGGACCTCCTGCACCTCCGCGCCGAGCAGGCGCAGCGGCCGCAGCACCGAGGTGTGCGCCTCGGGGCCCACGACCACGCGGTCGCCGCGCTCGAGCAGCCCCTGCAGCGCCGCGTTGAGCGCGAAGGTCGCGCCGGGGGCGAGGGCCAGGCGCGCGCTCGGCGCGCCGATCAGCTCGGCCAGCGCGCGCCGCGCGTGAGAGAGCGCGTCCGCGGCGCGGTTGGCCAGGCGGTGCACGCCTCGACCGGCGTTGCCGGCGTCTTCGCCGAGGAAGCGCGCCGCGGCCTCAGCGACCCCGGGCGCCTTCGGAAAGGAGGTCGCCGCGTGATCGAAGTAGAGCTGAGTCATGGGCCCGCTCACGCTCCCACCGCGCGTCGAAGGTCGCAAGCGCTTAACTTCACCGAAAAATCCTCAAGTGCCTCCCAACGCATACCGAAACGTCCCCAGAGGTGGTTAGGCATGAAGCTTCGGGGGGTCGACGAAAAACCGTTGCCCAATCATGGGGGAGTGCCAGCTTTTCGGCACCACAACCCCATGTTTGCCAGCAGTTTGTTGTTGACTCTGTCCGAGGTGGAATGCAGAATCCGCGCCTCTATTGAGGGGGATTTGAAGAGTTAGGGGATCGGAATTCCTCAGCAACCCAGTTCGGTCCGTCGCTCGCTTAGGAGTGACTATCGGGTTCTGGGGCTTTGTTGCACGCAGCAGAGCGAACGCGAAGGAATTCAAGAACCTAGCGGTTCAAAACTCAGTGGGAAGACACGGTCGAGCCGAGATCACGCCGCCAGACGGTTGGCACCTTCGAAGCTCGTCCAACACATCGAATCAAACTGGTTCAGGAGGCTGACCAATCATGTTTAAGAACCTCGTGGGAGGAGCTGCAGTAGTCCTCGCCGTCGGTATTTTGGCGGTGGGCTGTAGCAGCGATGGTGACACGGTCATCATCGGCAGTGGCGGCGAACTCAACAACAACGACGCGTTCCCGGCTAGCTCGATCGCGGCGAACAACCTGGCGCCGGACGGCGGCGGCATGAGCCCGAACAACGGCAATGTCGCCGGCGTGCGGGTCATTTATTGCTGCGACTGCTGCGGCAGCGACGGCGACAGCACCGGGGTCAGCAACGACGCCCTGATCCTGTTCACCTACACCGACACGGGTGGTCAGATCCACCTCTACGCCACGCACTTCAGCGGCGGCTCGTTCACCCCCCCGACCCGCCTGCGCGCGCCGGACCGTGACGAGACCACCGGCATCAACACCGCAGCGTTCAGCGCGGTCTGCCTCTCGACGGCAGGCTACCAGGCCACCGTGGCCGCTGACGGCGCTGCCGTGACCCGCAACGCGGGCGCGTGGGTGATCCTGGGCGACTACACCACCTTCTTCAACGACCCGCGTCTCGCCACCACGGCGGCGACCACCGGTCTGGTCGGTGCGCACCGCGCCCTGGCCCAGTGGGTGTTCCTCCCCGAGCTGCGCAACAGCGGGCTCACCACCAGCGATCGTGTCGGCGCCACCGCCCGCACCTTCGAGAACGGCTTCATGACCACCGCCATCCAGCTCGAGGCTGCGCGCACCGGCGCCGGTCCCGCCCTGGGCGCGATCGTGGCCAACCCGCCCCTCGTCGGCGACGGCACCTACGTTGCGGCCCCGGCTGCCAACGTGCAGAGCTACGGCCTGGTCTCGGACAGCTTCTGCGGTCAGACCTGCTACATGGGCTCTGGCACCCCGGCGACCCCGGCCACCGGCGGCAACAGCGACTGGGTTCGTGCCCAGCCGGTCTCGGGCGCCCCGGGCACCTCGAGCTTCACCCTCGGTGAGAAGACGACCCACGTCGGTCTGTTCTACACCCAGATCGTCAGCTCGCTCTCGGGCGGCGGCAGCTTCTCGCAGTTCGGCGTGGGCCACGGCGGCGCGGACGTCAACCTGACCTTCCACAGCCTGGACATGAAGACCCTGACCTTCGAGGCCGGGATCACCATGAACCCCCCGGCTGCCCGCAACGCGGACACCGACACGATTCAGCGTCCTGGCACCGCCTGGTTCCCGGGCATGTATGGCTACAACCAGTACCTGTTCATCAAGTACCTGGACATGTCGCTGAACCAGAACGTCGGCAACACCAACGCGGACCGTCTGTCGGCCCTCCCCGGCGGCGTCGGCTACAGCTACGACAACACCGGTGGCCACAACGGCGGCATCCTGCACGCCACGGCCTACTACGAGGAGATCATCGCGGGCTTCTGCCTGGTCAACGACGGCGACGGCACCTGCAGCCCGGGCTCGTTCCTCGGCAGCACCGCGGGCGGCGCTGACGCCGGCCACGACCTGAGCGTCACCGGCAGCACCGCCGGCGGCAACCACGTCGCGACCGTTGCCCCGACCGTGGTCAACAGCACCCTGCTCAACGCTCCGAAGCGTGAGATCGCCAACTTCAACCACTCGAACGGCCGCTTCATCTTCGGCGCGGACGAGGGCCTCGGCGACACCACGATCTTCTGGGTTGCGTCGGACAACACCAACACCGGCACCGTGGCCACCGCGGCGACCGGCGACGACACGAACTTCCACCGCGCGCTCATGGCCTCGGCCTTCCAGGCCAGCGCCACGGGCACCGCGTTCGTGACCAACGGTGAGCCGCGTCGTCTGAGCAGTCACCAGGGCACCGACTTCCACACCGGCAGCGACCCGACCCCGGCCAACGCCTCGCGCAGCGACCTGAACGACCCCGTCCGGGGCTCGGCCGGGAACTACTTCAGCGCGTGCATGAACCGCACGGGCACCTGGGTCTCGGTCGTCTGGACGCAGAACCTCGGCCTCTCGACGGACTTCCGTCAGGCGCTGAACGCTCTGGTCTACCAGACCTTCCGGCCCGTGGCCGCCACCACCGGCGGCGCCGCGCCGACCGCTGGCGTCGACTTCGGCACCCGCTTCACCGCTCCGGCGGAGGTCAGCGACCAGCTGCCGATCACCCTCGTGACCTTCCCGAACGGCATTCAGAGCCGCTTCGCGCAGGCCAACACCGCGGGTGTTTGGAACAGCCTCCCGGTCAACGCCTACGCCTGGCAGTCCAAGGTGTCCTACCGCTGTGGCTTCCAGTCGAACCGCAACATCCTCAACGTGGCCTGGGAGCAATCCGACGCCACCGAGGACCGCGTGTTCGTCAAGGCCATGACCGTCACCACCACCAGCGGCGGCACCCCGAGCTTCACGCTCAGCACCGCCGGTGAGATCGACGGGACCGCCTCGGTCCAGGGTTACCGCAACTTCAACAACGGCTCCGGCCTGGCTGCGACCAACGTCGCGGGCAGCACCGCGACCTTCCGTTGGCTGAACGGTGAGGTCAACCTCGGCACCAACGTGCGTGCCTGCGACCTGGGCGCGGACAGCACCGGCAACGCCGGCGGCCTGTTCATCGTCTACAGCAAGGTCGTCGACGGCACCACGTCCGACAACGACCTCGCGGACCGTCAGATCTTCGCGACCCGCTTCGTCAACGGCAGCCTCGACGCCACCCCGGTGGCGATCGGCGTGGACGTCGACGAGCAAGCCGCGCTGCCCCAGATCGGTCCGAACGCGGGCGTCTCCACCGGCCTCCTGGACGTGGACGACGCGGTGAACGGCGCGAGCGGTTCGAAGTCGACCAACAACGGTGGCGGCTACGTCACCGACGACGGTCTGCCGAACTGCGCGCTCGTCTGCGTGCCGAACAACGACAACATCACGTCGTTCCCGGACTACCAAGGCGACGCGATCTACGTCTACTTCTACGGCCCCTCGGCGACCAACGGCTCCGGCTCGCGGGCGCTCTACACCCGGAAGTTCGACGCTACGATCCGTCGTAACGCGACCCTGGCTTCGGCGACCCCGAACTTCGGCGATCGCTTCAACCCGACCGCGGGCACGGGCCCGGGCTCGACTGGCTTCCTGGCGCCCCGCCGCCTGGATCACCAGGACAACCAGGTCACCAACGTGCAGTGCTGCCAGAACGGCTCGACCGTCCTGCTGGGCTTCATGCAGGACAACCACGCCTGGGCTCAGCTCACGGCGAACGGGATCGACTACCTGGTGACCAACGGCGCGCCGAACCCGTACTTGATCGACAACGACACGAGCACGGACCTGGTCAGCTACACGTTCAACTGCTGCCCGCCCGACGGTGACGCCCGTGCGTTCATCGTCACGCTGACCAAGCTGGACAGCGACAACGACACCCGCCTGCGCCTGCGCGCCGGCAGCAACTTCTAATCCGGGGCGTCGCCTCGGCGACGCCTGCAGAAGTTCGAGGAGGGCGGAAGCGAGAGCTTCCGCCCTCTTCGTTTGGTTGGGGCGCGACCGGCCCTGGGAGGCCCTTGCCTGGAGCCGGGCCAGCGGACACCCTGGGGCCGTGACCGCCCCCGACCCCCTGCGCCAGGGTGTGCTCCTGGCGCTGACCGCCGAGCGCCTGGGCCTGCTCGACGAGCACGGCCTCTCCCTGGTCCTGGCCTACTACGAGCGCCAGGGCCGACGGGGGAGCCTCGCCCCCGAGGAGGTGCTCTGCCAGCTGGGGGGCCTCGACCCCGCCAGCGCGGCGCGGGTCCGCGCGGCGCCGCGGGTCGAGGTGGCCCTCGGCCCCAGGCCCTTCGCCGAGCGCCTGCAGCTCCTGGGCAGCCTGGGCGAGGGGGGCATGGGCGCGGTCTATCGGGCCTACGACAAGCTCCTGCGCCGGGTGGTGGCCCTGAAGCTGATCCGTCCGGAGCGCCTGGGGAGCAACGCGCGCCGCGTGCTGCAGCGCTTCGAGCGCGAGGCCCAGGTCATGGCGCGGATCCGGCACCCCAACTGCGTCGCGATCCACAGCGCCGGAGAGCTGCGCGGCCAGCCCTTCCTGCTCATGGAATACGTGCGCGGCGAGTCGCTCATGGAGCGGATCGAGCGCGAGGGCCCGCTCGACCCGGCCCAGGTGGCGGCCTGGGGCCGCGACCTGGCCCTGGGCCTCCAGTCGTGCCACGGCGCCGGGGTCGTGCACCGCGACGTGAAGCCCGCCAACGTGCTGCTCGACGGGGCGGGCTGCCCGCGCCTGACCGACTTCGGGATCGCCCTCGACGCCGACGCGCGCACCAAGCTCACCGCCGAGGCCGGGGCGATCGGGACCCTGGCCTACATGCCCCCCGAGCAGGCCCTGGGGCGCCCGGCCGACGCGCGCGCCGACGTCTACGCCCTCGGCGCGAGCCTGTTCGAGGCCCTGACCGGGCGGCTGGTGTTCCCGGCCGAGCAGCCGCTGCTGCTCCTGCACCAGATCGCCAACGAGCGCGCCCCGGCGGCCCAGGCCCTGCGCCCAGAGCTGCCCCTCGACCTCTCGCGGATCGTGGGCAAGTGCCTGGAGAAGGACCCCGACGACCGCTACCCGAGCGCGGCCGCCCTCGCCGCCGACCTCGAGGCCTTCCTCGGGGGGCGCCCCGTGCAGGCCCGCCCGCTGGGCTGGGCC
>JAGQRJ010000881.1 GCA_020425635.1 Planctomycetota bacterium
GCGTAGAAGTTCGCGCCGCCGCGGTAGGTCGCCGGGTCGGGGGAGGTGAAGCGCCCCAGGTCAGGGGCGTAGTTGCGCGCGCGCAGGTCGTAGAGCCCGGTGGCCGCGTCGAGGGGTCGCCCGGTGTAGCGCAGCCGGTTCCAGTCGCCCCCCTCCGCCGCGCGGGCCTCGCCGAAGGGCGTGTAGCGGTAACGGGCCACGACGTCGCCCTCGGGCCCCGTGAGCGCGGTGACGCTGTTCACGCAGTCGCGGTGCGCCGCGTAGAACGCGCCCTCGCGGACCGCGCCCAACACGTCGTCGAGGCCCAGCCCCTGGAGGTAGCCCACGCGCAGCTCGCCGTCTGCGCCGACCTCGGCCACCGGACCCGAGGCGCCGGGGACGAAGTAGGTCCGCCCGGCGGCGTCTTCGCGCCAGAGGCGCGTCCCGTTGGGCGCGTAGCCGTAGCGCACCTCGCTCCCGTCGGGGAGCCGCGCCGCGACCAGGCGGTTGAGGCTGTCGTAGCGGTAGTCGGTCGCGACGTCCTCGGTCCCACGCCGGGTGAGCGCCCCCCGCGGACCGTAGGCGAAGGCCTCGGCGCCCTGGGCCACGAGGCGGTTGCCCGCGGCGACCTCCAGCTCGACGCGCGCGCCGTCGCGCTCGACGGCGGTGCGGTTGCCCATGGCGTCGTAGCGGTAGGCGCGGGCGAAGTCTGGACCGCGCGCCGCCACCAGCTGGCCCTCGGCGTCGTGCTCGAGGGCGACCTCGCCCTCGAGCTCCGCGACCGCGGTCAGCCGCCCCGTCGCGTCGTAGGTGTAGGCCCGCCGCTCGAGGAGCACCTCACCCCGCGTGGTGCGGATCTCGGCGACCCGATCCCCCAGGTAGGCGGTGCGGGTCTCCACGCCGCTGGGGAACAGGACCCGCTCGCGCCGGCCCTGCGCGTCGTAGCCGAAGCGCACCTCGCCCAGGTCGCCGAGGTCGAGGACCTCGAGCCGGCCGGCGTCGTCGTAGCGGTGCTCGACGCTGCCCCAGGGGTAGCTCACGCGCTGCACGCGCCCGTCCTCGGTGTAGCTGTAGTCCACGCCCGCGTCGACGCCGACGATCGAGACGCGGCTCAGGCGGCCGCCGGCGTCGTAGGCATAGCGCAGGCCACCCGCGGGGCCGCTGGCCTCGACCAGCCGCCCCTCGGCGTCGTAGCGAAAGCGCTGCTCGCCCTCCGGGAGGCTGCGCGCGATCAGCTGCCCGCGCTCGTTGAAGCGCGACTCGAGCTCGACGTCTCCCGCGCGATCGGTTCGCCGCGCGGGGGTCGTGCGCGTGCGGCGCTCGCCCCAGCTCGGCTCGTCGACGACGACCCAGCCGTCTTCGACCGCGAAGCCGCTGCGGTTGCCGTTGCCGTCGCGCAGGGCCTCGAGCTCACCCCAGGCGTCGTAGCTCGCCTGCAGCCGGGGCCCGGCGGCACCCGCGACGCTCACCCAGCGCCCGAGCGCGTCGTAGTCGAAGCTGCGGGTGACCCCGCGGGCGTTCGTGCGCTCGACCGCGCGGCCCAGCGCGTCGTAGCGCAGCGCGCGCAGCGGGGCGCCCGCCGAGTCGCGCTCGGTCACGAGCAGGCTGCCGTCGGGTTTGCGCTCGACGGTCCGCGTGCGCCCGTCGTCGCCCTGGGTCAGCGTGGTGACCCCGAAGATCCCCGCGGGCCGCTGCACCTTGCGCTCGAGCGTCCGCGCGCCCTGGGTCAGGCGGGCGGCGCTGCGCCGGTGGGAGGCGTCGTAGCTCAGCTCGAGGGTGGCGCCGTCGGCCGCGACCACGCGCACCGGGCGGCCCAGCTCGTCGTAGACCCAGCGCGTCGAGCCCGCCGAGGAGCGCGCGAGGGTGGGGTGGCCCTGAGCGTCGTAGGTAAAGGTCCAGCTCCCCTCGGGGGTCCGGACCTGCCGGGGAGACGCGGCGTCGGGACCGGCGTAGACGAAGCGGCTCGCACCGGCGGGCGACTCCACCCCGATCAGCCGACCCTGGGCGTCGTAGCTCCGGGTGACCTCGACCCCGTCGCGCACTTCACGCACGACCCGTCCGCGCGCGTCGAGCTCCGTCACGCGCGTCCCCGTCGGCGACTCGACCCGAATCCGGCGCAGGTCGTTCGAGACGACGTGACGCACGACGCGCTCGCCCTGGGTGAGGGTCCGCGTCAGCGAGCCGTCTTCGCCGTCGGCGTAGGCGTAGCGCGCGGGCTCGAGCCCCTGGGTCGACACCTCCGCCACGCGCCCGGCGTCGTCGTAGCGCACCTGCACCAGGCCCCCGCCGAGTTCGGTGAGGCGTCCCTGGGCGTCGTAGGCGTAGCGTTGCCGCACGCCGGGGCGGCGGACCTCGGTGAGCTGACCCGCGGCGTCTCGGGCGTACTCCACCCGGCGACCGTCGTCCGCGCTGAGGGCGAGGAGCCGCCCCGCGTCGTCGCGCTCGACCGCGACGGTCCCCCACGGCCCGCGCACGGCGCGCACGCGTCCGGCGTCGTCGCGCTCGAGCTCCAGCGACGGCTGGCCGGAGACGCGCACCAGGCGACCCTCGGCGTCGAAGCTCGAGCGCCCCGCCAGGTGGGTGAGCACGAAGCCCCCCTCCGCGCGCTCGAGCTGCGCTTGGCGGCCGTCGACGGTGACCCAGCCGTCCCCTGCGGGGGCGAGCCGGCGCAAGGCGCCGTTGGCTTCGAGCAGGAGGAAGCCGTCTTGCCAGGGCACCAGGCGTGCGTCCAGGAGGGTGACCCACGCGCTCCCGTGGTTGTGCGGGTCGCCCCAGCCTGGCAGGTAGCTGCGCCGCAGGCTCAGCGGCCAGGGGGTGTCGCCGCCGGGGCGGAGGTCCTCCAGCTCGAGGGTCAAGCGACCGGTGAGCGGGCTGACCCCCACGGCCTTGGCCAGCGCGGGGTCGTCGAGGACGTCGGCCGAGGCCGAGCTCAAACCGAGGGCCAGGACCCCCCAAAGCGCCGCGCTGCGAGACATGCGATCCACCCTTCCTTCGCTTCCAAGGCGCGTCGACTGCAAACCGACGACCGGAGGCCAAACACTCGAACGAATTGACTTTAGCCGGGCCGCTTGCGTCTCACTGGCCGGGCAGCGCGGGATCTGGAGCGAGCGTGAAAGGGAAGGCGCCCTTGGCCGCAGGTAGACTCGAGGCATGCACTCCGACCCCGCGAGCTTCGACGAGGCCCTGCTGCGCAGCGGCGTCGCCCCCGCCTCGGTCGAGGAGGCGCAGCGCTCTGGGGCGAGCTCGCCGCAGGAGCTCGGGCTGTTCCTGCTCGAGCGCGGCCTCGTCACCCCCGAGCGGTTGCGCCTGGCGGAGGAGCTCTGGCTGGGCTCGCTCGCCGCGGCGCCCGCGCAGCCCCAGCTCGGCCCGTATTCGGTCGTACGCCCCTGGTGATCACGTGAGGTCATGAGTGCCTGACCCACAGCCAGTGGACCCGCACCCTGGCCAGCGAAGCGATCGAGGCCTTGCGCCGCGCGCCGCCGTCCGAGCGGGACTACGCCCTGGCCCGCGCCAAAGAGGTCCTGGCTCGCTCGCGCCAGCGAGAGGAGTCCGGAGGCAGGACCCTCACCCGCACCCTCGTCGCCGCGGCGATTCACCTGCGGGTGCTCGAGGGCGCAGACTGCGCGGACCTGGTCCGTGAGTGGGAAGCGCAGCCCGAGACCTCGCCCGACGACTGCTTTGGGCCGCCGTGGTACCGCCACTTCGACCCGCGCCTCCACCGCTTCCCCGAGGATCCCGCCCACGACGCGCGGCGCGTGGTGTGGTTGCCCCCCGTCGACTAGCCCGCACGTCTCACCACTCGCTCCGCTCGTGGGTTCGACCTCCGGCCCGGAGCGTTGCCCGCACTTCCGACGGGTCAGCGCGCGCGCAGGCGGAGCTCGGCGCGGGGGTCGGCGGCCTGGGCGACCTCCCCGA
>JAGQRJ010000882.1 GCA_020425635.1 Planctomycetota bacterium
CTCATGTGCGTCGCGGTGATCCTCGGGAGTTACCTCATGCAATTCGCTGGCCTGCGCATGCAGCGCGCCGAGCTCTTCGTGCGGCTCCCGCTGGCCGCGCGCGGGCTCTGCTACGCCGGGCTGGCGTTCCTCGTGTTGACCTTCAACAAGGGCGCGCAGCCCTTCATTTACTTCCAGTTCTGAGGGCTCGCTCCGCTGCTGAATGCGCGGCCCGGGCTCGGCGTCGTGCTCTGGACCGGGTGCTACCCTGTCAACTCACAGCCGAGGAGGCGTCCATGCTCCGATCGTCCATTGCTTCGCTCGTCTCGCTCGCGCTGGTCGCAGCCGCGCCGTTCGCTGCCGCCGAAGAGCCCCAGCAGGCGTGGATGATCCTCGCGCAACGTCCGCTGCCAGTCGCCGAGCAGAGCGTCCAGCTCCCGCTCAACGGGCTCAAGGGCAGCTTCGACCACCTGCGGCTGGGCGTCGCCGGCGCCGAGGCGGCGCTCGGGTCGCTGACCGTGCACTTCGGCAACGGCGAGACGCACGCGGTGGAGCTCGGTCAGACCCTCGCCGCGGGGGATTTCTGCGCGCCGATCGAGCTGCCTACGAAGCTCCAGCGGACCATGGTGCGCCTGGACCTGGACTACGTCGCCCAACCGGGCGCCCAGGTGCGTGTCTATGGCGCGGCCGATCGCTGGGTGACCCTCGGGCGCGACACGGTCGGGACCGCGGGCGAGACGCACACGATCGAGGTCGGCGTGGGCGAGTCGCGCTACGACCGGGTGCGGCTCTCGGTCGAGGAGAGCGCGCTGCACCTGCAGGGGGTGACCTTCCACTTCACCTCGGGGGAGCCGCAAGAGATCAAGTTCTTCGGGATCCAGGGCAAGGACAGCCTGACCCGGGTCGCCGACCTCACCGGCGGGGCCCGGGTGATCGCGCGGGTCGAGCTGCGCTACAAGGCGCTGAACCCCGCCGCGCCGGCGCCCGTCGTGAGCGTGTTCGCGCACACGGCCAGCAAGCTCGAGCAGGGCGGCGCGGCCGACGATCAGGTCTGGCAGACCCTCGGCCAGGGCTGGGCGACCCTCGCCAAGGGAGAGGTGGTGATCCGCGGGCTGGCCCTGCGCGGCATGGTCAACACCCAGCTCAAGGTCCAGGTCGAGGGCAAGGCGCTGCAGGTCACCGAGCTCGAGATCGTGTTCGGCAACGAGGAGCACCAGACTGTGGCCCTCAGCGGGACCCTCGAGCCCGGGCAGGCCTGCGCGCCGATCGAGCTCGAGGGGACGACCAAGCGCACCGTCGCGCGGATCAAGCTGAGCTATGCCCCGCAAAAGGCCCTCGGGCGGGCCAAGGTGATCGTGCTCGGGCAGTAGCCGCGGGATCGGGGGAGGCGGCGTGGGTCAGGCAGGCACGCAGCTCGAGACGGCGAGGTGGGCGTTCCTCCGCGCCGAGTGGCGCACGCTCTGCCTGCTGACCTACGCGGTCGAGCCGGAGCGGCTGCTCCCGTGGGTGCCGCCCGGGCTCGAGCTCGACCTCCGCGACGGGCAGGCCTTCGTGAGCCTGGTGGCCTTCGACTTCCTCGAGACCCGGGTGTTGGGCGTGCCCTGGCCGGGCTACGTGAACTTCCCCGAGGTCAACCTGCGCTTCTACGTGCGCGAGGGAGCGCGGCGCGGCGTGGCCTTCGTGCGGGAATACGTGCCCAAGCGCCTGATCGCCTGGATCGCGCGCGGGCTCTACAACGAGCCCTACTCCGCAGCGCCCATGCGCAGCCTGGTCGCCCGCGAGCGGGGCGGGCTGTTCGTGCGCCACGGGCTGTGGAAAGGCGGGCGCGAACACACCCTGCGCGTGCGTGCGGAGCCGGAGCCGCACTTGCTCGGGGAGGACACCCCGGAGCACTTCTTCAAGGAGCACTCCTGGGGCTACGGCACCTCGCGTCGGGGAGGGCTGGTGCGCTACGAGGTGCGGCACCCGGTGTGGCGCACCTACCCGGTGCGCAGCGTCGAGCTCGACTGGGACTGGGGCGTCGTCTACGGCGACGCGTGGGCCGACCTCGGAGACCGAGCTCCGGTCTCGGTGGTCGTCGCCGAGGGCTCGCCGGTCGCCGTCTCGCCCTGCTGAGCCCCCAGCGCGGCACCCGCAAGGTCCAACCAGGTCGCCTTTGTCACGCCCGTGTCGCGGGGGCGCGTCGCCTCGGGCGGGCGTTTCACTCGCGGGTCAGCTGGCGGAATTCCATGCGCCGTGTGGCCTGGGCGGGGCGAACACGGGCCCGAGCGAGCCACTTAGGGAGCGCGGTGTCTCGTTTGCACGGGCGACGCGCGGGAAGGACTCGAAGGAAGTCCGCTCCGTGATCGAACGCACCCCCCCGCGAGGCCCCTCGCGCCACCTGGGCCTCTGTCTCTTGCTCGCGCTTGGCGCCTCCCTGGGGCAGGACGGCCCCGTTCAGGTCCAAACGGCCGACGCCCCCCCGCGCTTCCTGGTCAAGCTCAAGCCGGGCGCCGAGGCAGCGCGCAGCGCCGCTGCGCCGTTCCCCGGCTTCACCGTCGTGCGCCGCCTCGACGCGGTCGCGGTCAGCCCCGCGCGCAGGGCGCGCGCGGACGACCTCGCGCGCTGGATCGCGGTCCAGGCGGCGGAGGGCAGCGCCCAGGCCGCCAGCCTCGCGGCGCTGCGGAGGGACCCCCGCGTGGAGCATGCCGAGGTCGACGCGCGGGTCTCGATCGTGCGCACCCCGAACGACCCCGAGCTCGGCCGCCTGTGGGGCATGGAGACGATCCAAGCGCCCCAGGCGTGGGAGCTCGAGACCGGCAGCGCCCAGGTGGTCGTGGCCGTGATCGACACCGGCGTGGACTACACCCACCCCGACCTCAGCGCCAACATGTGGACGAACCCGGGCGAGGTCCCTGGCAACGGGGTCGACGACGACCGCAACGGCGTCGTCGACGACTTCTACGGCTACGACTTCGCCAACGGCGACCCGGACCCGCGCGACGACAACGTCCACGGGACCCACTGCGCGGGGACCGTGGGCGCCGTGGGCGACAACGGTGTGGGCGTCGCCGGGGTGTGCTGGAGCGTGCGGATCATGGCGCTCAAGTTCCTGGGGTCGGACGGCTCGGGCAACACCTCCGACGCGATCGCCTGCATTCACTACGCGATCGCCAACGGGGCCGACGTCATGAGCAACAGCTGGGGTGGAGGCGAGTCGTCGCGCGCGCTGGAAGAGGCGATCACCGCCGCCCGCGCCGCGGGGATCGTGTTCGTCGCCGCGGCGGGGAACTCGGGGGACACCCGGGTCCACTACCCCGGGGCCTACCCTGCGGCGCTCACGGTCTCCGCCACCGACCGCGCGGACGCCCTCGCGACCTTCTCGAGCTACGGACCCGCGGTCGACCTCGCCGCGCCGGGGGTCGGGATCGTGTCGTGCGCCCTGGAGCACGGCTACGCGAGCCTCAGCGGGACCTCCATGGCCACCCCGCACGTGGCTGGGCTCGC
>JAGQRJ010000883.1 GCA_020425635.1 Planctomycetota bacterium
CTCTATGACCGCGTCCGGGATTAGGCCCTCCGGGCCTAATCCCGAACGCGGTAATAGAGGATGTGGTAGAGCGCGGCCACGCCGTCGCGCCAGGTGATCTTCTTGCCCTCTTCGTAGCTGCGCCCGGCGTAGCTGATCGGGACCTCGTAGAGCCGCCAGCCCCCCTTGGCGAGCTTGGCGGTGATCTCGGGCTCGATCCCGAAGCGATCGGAGCGCAGCTTCAGCGAGAGCGCCACGTGGCGGAACATGGCCTTGTAGCAGACCTCCATGTCCGTGAGGTTGAACCCCGTGGTCACGTTGCTCATGAGGGTCAGCGCGCGGTTGGCCGTGAAGTGCCAGAAGTAGAGCACCCGGTGCGGACCGCCGAGGAAGCGTGAGCCGAACACCGCGTCTGCGCGCCCGTCGAGCAGCGGCTCGAGCAGGTTCGGCAGGTCCTTGGGGTGGTACTCCAGGTCGCCGTCCTGGATCACCACCAGGTCTCCGGTGGCGTGCTGCAGCGCGGTGCGCACGGCGGCGCCCTTGCCCTTGTTGATCCCGTGGCTGACGAAGCGCAGGTTCCACTCGGGGTGGTCTTGCTGGAGCTGGGCGACCCTGCGCGGGGTGTCGTCGTGGCTGCCGTCGTCGACCACGACGACCTCGCGCTCCAGGGGCAGCTCCACGGCGAACACGCGCTGGAGCAGCTCGTCGATGGTCTGCGACTCGTTGAACACCGGGATCAGGATCGAGAGCGAGGTCGGGGTCACGCCAGGATCCTAACTAACGGGGGAGGCGGAACACGAGCCAGCGGTAGGTCGTCTTCTCGACCTCGCTCTCGAAGCCCGGGTCGACCCGCTCGGCCCCCGCCCGGGCGAGGGCCGCCTCGAGGGCCTCGGGCCGCGGGCCGCGGTGGCGCACGGCGACCACGAAGGCCCGCGCCCCGGCCGCCCGCCCCTGGCGGACCAGCTCCGCGGGGGTCAGGGAGGGGGTGTCGCGGTAGGTGGCCCCGGCGTAGTAGGCGACGACGCGGCTGTCGAGCCCCCACACGGGGTCCGCCGCGTCGCCGAACTCGGCGCGGACCCAGGCCCCGACCTGGGCCTGGGGGGCGCGCCCGGCCTGCTGGGGCTTGAGGGCCTTGGGCAGGAGGGCCAGGAGGCCCAGGGCGAGGGTCCCGGCGGCGAGGAGTCGGGCGTGGCGCCCTCCCAGGCGGCGCCAGGGGATCCAGGTCCAGCCGACCGCGGCCAGCGGAGCCGCGAGCACCGCGGCGCTGGAGGCGTGGATCCGCCCGGTGTAGCCGAAGTTCGCGCGCAGCAGGATCTGCCCGGCGAGGAAGGTCAGGAGCCCCCAGAGGTGGGCCGGCGGGCCTCGCGGACGCGCGGCGGCGACGAGCGCGCCGAGCAGGGCCAGCCCGAAGAGCGGGGGGACCACGGCCGCGATCAGCTTGCCGCTGGCGTAGGTCGTGACCTCGACCCAGCCCCCGATCCAGTCTGGGGGCACCGGGGTCCCGGCCTCGGTGACCGCCTCGGCGGCGGCGAGGCCGCCCAGGGTCTCGCCGGGCAGCGCCGCCGTCGCGATCGGGGTGGGGTCTACGAGCTCGGTCACGGTCTTGCGCCCGCTGAGCCGCCACTCGCCGTGGTGCACGCGCAGCGCGAGCAGGTAGGGGCCGGTCACGAGGAGCCCCGCGCAGGCGAAGGCGCCGAGCTGCGCGGGCCGTCGCCGACTGCCGCAGGCGAGGGCGCAGGCGAGGCCCGCGGCGCCGGTCAGCGCGTCGGTGCGCGCCAGGAACGCGAGGCCGAGGGTCGCCCCAGCCAAGGCCGCGACCCTCGCCCGGGGCTCGAGCAAGGCCCGCACCGTGAGCGCTGCGCCCACGGCGAGGAGGCCCTGGGAGAGGCCGTAGCCCATGATCTGGCCGCCGAGGCGCACGAGGTAGGGGTGGACCGCGGCGAGCAGCCCCGCGGCGAACGCCGCGCGGCGCGCGGCCTGGGGCCAGATCCAGCCCGCGGCCGCCGCGGAGGCGGGGGCCGCCAGAGACGACCCGAGCACGACCACGGCGAGCGCGCTGCCCTCGAGCGGGGTCGCGAACAGCCGGTGGAGGGAGGCGGCGAGCACGCTCAGGAGCGGGCTGAACCCGGGGGCGAGGGCGCCCGAGACGTCCCCCGCCGCCCACGCCCGGGCCTGATCGAGGTCGACCACGCCGTCGGGGTTGAGCGACCCGCAGCGCGCGGCGGCGGCGAGCCTCACGCTCAACCCCGCGAGCCACACGGTCAGCAGGAGGCTCCAGGGGAGCGGCGCGGCGGGGCGAGCCGTGACGTCGTGCATGCCTGCACTCTACCGGCGAAGCGGCTCCGCAGAGGTCTGCGTGGACGCTTCGTGCGCCGAGGCTCGCCGGAGAGCGTCCCGCGCTAGGAGCGCTTCTTCTTCGACGACGCCTTCTTCTTCGACGACGCCTTCTTCTTCGACGACGCCTTCTTCTTCGACGACGCCTTCTTCTTCGACGACGCCTTCTTCTTCGACGACGCCTTCTTCTTCGTCGACGCCTTCTTCTTCGTCGACGCCTTCTTCTTCGACGACGCCTTCTTCTTCGACGACGCCTTCTTCTTCGACGACGCCTTCTTCTTCGCCGACGTCTTCTTCTTCGACGACGCCTTCTTCTTCGCCGACGTCTTCTTCTTCGACGACGCCTTCTTCTTCGTCGACGCCTTCTCCGCGCCCGGCTCCGGGCAGCCCAGGGCCTTGCCCTGCTCGTCGACCGAGATCAGGGTGTAGCCGCCGGCGCCGGGGAGCGTGAAGCGGTCGCCCGCGTGGAGCTCGATCGAGCCCTTCAGGCGGCGACCGTTCATGCGCGTGCCCGCCTTGCTGTCGAGGTCACGGAGCTGCACGGTGTTGCCGTGGATCTCGACGATCACGTGCCGCTTGTCGAGGCGCGGGTCGTGGACGACGACGTCGCAGCTGCGGTCGCGCCCGATCAGCGAGCCACGTCGGCGGACCGGAATCCAGCAGCCCTCGTCGCGCTGGAGGTAGAACAGGTAAGGCGCCTTGGGCTCGAGCCCCTTGAGCGCGCGAGGCGCGGTGATCGTGACCTCGCGCAGCACGGGGTCGTCCAGGTTGATCGGGTGCGCGCCGGGCTTGAGCGCCAGGATCAAGAACGCCTTCACCTTCTGCAGGCGCAGCAAGAGCAGCTGCCGCTCCCCGCGGAAGTCGAGGGCGCGCAGCTCGCCCGCTTCGTAGGGGGCGAAGCCCTTGTTGATCGAGTGCAGGAGCACGGAGGTCACGGCCGCGAGGAACTCGCCCTTGCGCTTCTCGTCGTGGGTGGTGGCCAGAATGAAGCCGTCCGAGCTCGCGACGGTGAGGCTCTCGCAGCCCGGGATCGCGTCCTTGACTCGCTTGAGGCGATTGATCAAACCCTTCAACGACGTCCTCCTCGTGCAGAGCGGGGCATTGTGCCACACGCGCCGGGTGGGGAAAACTCGTGCTAGGTTGACGGCCGAAGGAGCAGTGTGAGCAAGCGCGACGTCGTCTTCTTGGCCTCGGCCCTCCGCGAGAAGGGCGACCGGATCACCGACTGCCTGGGCCCCCACGCGGCCTGCGGGCTGAGCGTGGGCCTCGGGCAGTCTCGCAACCCCAAGGAGTGGCCCAACGAAGACTCGGTCGCGCTGCACGCGCTGCCCGACGGGGGCACCCTGGGGATCGTCGCCGACGCCCACTGGGGCGGGGGCGCGGGCGAGTCGGTGGTCCGCCACGCCCGCGACGCGTTCGTGCTCAGCCCCGGGGCGAGCCCCCTCGACAAGCTGCGCGCCACGCTGCGGGCCGTCGACGCGCGTCTGCAGCAAGAGCGCTTCGGCATGGATCGCTCGGAGACCACCGCGCTCCTCGTCTACCTGAAGGGGCGCCAGGCCAGCTACCTCAGCGTGGGCGACAGCCTCCTGCTCCAGCTCAGCGGCGACCGCTGTCACATGCGCAACCCACCGTCGGGTCGCTTCCCCCTCCCCTTCATGGGGACGCACCCCATGGCGAAGCTCCCCGCGCGGGTCCACCCCGACGGCGGGACCCTCGAGCTGCGGGCGGGGGAGCTGTTGGTGCTCGCGACCGACGGGCTGGAGGAGGGCACGGCCACGATCGACCCCTCCCAGCTCCCGAGCCTGTTCCGCGGGAGCGCGCCGATCGAAGAGCACGTGCAGCTGCTCCTCGAGCGCGCCGACGACCCGGAGCGCGGCGGAGGCCGAGACAACCTCGGCGTGGTGGCGCTGCGCGTCGAGTGAGCCCTCCGCGGGGCTCGGCAAGGGCTGGTTCGGGGCGCGCCCGGGGAGCATGCTGCGGGCATGGACGCCTCCTCCGCTGACCTTCCCTCGATCGGACCCTACCGGGTCCTCGAGTGCCTGGGGCAGGGCGGGGCAGGCGCGGTCTACCGCTGCGCAGGCCCCGGCGGGCGCGGCGTCGCGGTCAAGCTCGCCCGGCTCAAGGCCCCCGACCACGCGCTGAGCTTCTAACGGGACTGCACTCTCCCGCGCCAGCTCGGCAGCGTGGCGCTC